>JAFRNH010000017.1 GCA_017430235.1 Paludibacteraceae bacterium
ATATTGTGACTGGTTCCTTCATTGTTTATGAAAACAGAAATGAGTGCGAAGGTACGGATGCACCTGTTGTCTCTATCGTGACGAAAAAAGAATTTTTGACAGATGCTCAGATCGGTATTCATACAGTGGGAGATGCGGGCATTCCAGGAGAAAAATCATGCGTTTCTAATAATGCAAATTACAATAGAGATTGGCATAGAGCAGCCAATTTTGAATATTTCGTGAATCGTAATCAGAAGGTCTCTCAAGAGGCAATGATTGCTATTATGGGCGGATGCTCTCGTAAGTATGATGTTAAATCATTGAAGATAACAACCAGCAAGCGTACTGGACACGAAAACTTCGGCTACAATTTCTTTTCCAATGAAAAAGGGAAGGAGAAAAATCAATATTCCAGCCTTCAATTACGTAACGGAGGTAATGCCTACGAATCAGTGAGATGTCGGGATGGTTTCATGCAAACCATTGCGAAACAAATGGGCAACATCGATTATCAGGCTTATCAACCTGTTAGCTATTATCTGAATGGTAAGTACATGGGATTTATGGGCTTGAGAGAAAGAACCAACGAGGATTTCATCGCCGCCAATTATGGATTGGATAAGGATAAGGTGGACATCATCGAGTTTAATCAGAAATCTCCGGAAGTGTGTGCCGGTGATGATGCAGCCTATCGTGAAATGGTTCGTTTTGCGACGGATAGCAACAACTATAATAGAGAGGATTTCTTGCTCCGCTTGAGTAACTATATGGATGTGGAGGAGTATCTGAACTACATGATATTTGAACAGTTTATTGTCAATACCGATTGGCCAGCCAATAATCAGAAACTGTGGAGAAAACATGTGGGTGGTAAGTTCCGTTGGATCTTGTATGACACTGATTTCGGTTTCGGCTTATATGATGGTGGGTACCCTAATTACTGCAGCAGCGGTCTTAATATGATTAAATGGTGTATGGGTACGAGTGACGAAAAAAATTGGGGTAACTCAAATCCGGAATCCTTTCAGATAGATAAGGATAATGAGTGGAAGACCATCTTCTTCAAAAGTTTGATGAAGAACAAGGAGTTTGGTAAGATGTATCTGACCAAAGCGTTGATGTTGCTCTCAACCACCTTGTCTGGCGACAATATTGAGAATACATGGAATTCGTTCAAAGAGACGGTTAAAAAGGAACATTGCGTTAATAAAACGGTGGCTACGAGTGGAAGTTTGAGCTCGACAGGAGAAGCAATGGTCAATTTCGCTAAGGATAGAAACGACATTTTCAAAGGCCATTTGGCTTCCCATTTTGGTGTTGAGAAAGAGACTGTCAGTTTGGAACTTTCCTGCTCAAACGAAAATGCAGGATTTTATGTCAACAGTGTTCCTGTCAACAAAAACTCATACAAGTTGAAATGTATGACCAAAATGGAGGTGACTCTCAGACCGATATTGCCAAGTGGCTTTATTGTGGATAAATGGGTCGTCGACTCTGTTTCTCAGTCGGGTCCGTCTGTGACCATCAAAATGAATGCTGCTCATAAGGTGAAACTTGTTTTGAAAGAAGAAGGCTATGAAAGACCATTAATTCGTATCAATGAGATATGCTCTAAGAACAGTATATTTGTTGATGAGGAGTCGGGTGAGACCTCCGATTGGTTGGAATTGTACAATATAAGCGATGACTATATAGACGTGGCAGGATTCTACTTGTCGGATAATGATACAACAGTACAGATCCCTAGTGGATATGGCTATACGAACATTCCTCCAAAGGGATATTTGCTCTTGTGGGCGGATGACAGAGGAAAGAGTGGTGCTAAACACTTAGACTTTAAGATCAGCGATCAGGGAGAGATGATTAAGTTGACAAAGAAAGTTCGCGATTCTACCATTGTTGTTGATGTGGTTTCGTTCGGTCCTATTGGAGAGAATAATAGTCTCGGACGTACCCCTACCGATTTGAACAAATGGACTATATAT
Organism: Paludibacteraceae bacterium; assembly: GCA_017430235.1. Taxonomy (GTDB): domain Bacteria; phylum Bacteroidota; class Bacteroidia; order Bacteroidales; family Paludibacteraceae; genus UBA1181. The sequence continues at coordinate 1,968 of JAFRNH010000017.1, forward strand.
GAGCGATGCCAAAACAATGCGGATTATTCAGCAGCTTCGCCGGGTGAGGAGAATGGCAAATATGATTGCACAACCATCTTGCAGACAATGACAAATAAGGTTACTCTCAGTTGTGCTTCCAACAATGTGAGCTACGATGTGAATGGTGTTAATTACGCGGGCGGTAATGTGACTGCTTATGTGAAGAAAGGAAAGACCCTAACGGTTACACCAGTTTTACCTAATAAGGTTCATTTTGTGAAATGGAAATTGTCAGTGCCAATTGAATCATATACGGATATTTTGACGGAAGATACAAAGTGGAATTATTTCTATGCAGATTCTGCACCAAGAGGAAATTGGAAGGCTCTCAAGTATGACTCTTTGGATTCTTTGTGGTCGTCTGGTCACGGGCGCTTTGGCTATGATGAGAAAGAGAATAGCACCAGAGTGTATCAAACTCAATTGAAGTATAAGGGTAAGAGGTATATCACTGCTTACTTTAGAACAGTATTCAATTTGCAAGACACGACTGGTTTGGAGCGTTTGGTGGCTAATGTGACATTCGATGATGGCGTTGTCTTCTATGTGAATGGTAAGGAGTTGAAGCGTTACAACATGCCAAGCGATTCCATTATTGCCTATTCCGACACCACTCCTGATTATCAGGATGATGTCACCAAAGTGATTAACATCTTCCCTTCAGATTTGAAAAAAGGTGAAAACGTGATAGCGGTTGAGGTGCATCAGTTTAATGCGGAGAGTTCAGATATGACGTTCGCTTGCAACATGAAGGCCCGTTATATGAATAACTTCACGAGTGCACAAACCTTTACCGTGGAGTTGGATACGGCCTTCTCTGCAACACTCTATGTGGAGGATAATTCGGAATCGAATGAGACTGATTCTCAGTCAACCACTCCTCGCTTCTATCCAAATCCAACCAGTGAGAGTCTCTTCTTGTCATATTGTGCAGAACCGACTAGGGTAGTGATTTATGATCAAATTGGTAAGTTGTTGTCCGTTCAAGTCATCAATGACGAGACGCAACCGATAAAGATGGATTCTTTCTTGCCAGGTGTCTATTTCGTTGAGGCTACCTCCGAAAATCAGCATGTGCGCGGCAAAATTTTAAAACGATAAAAGAAAATAATGAAAGGATAAGGACGCTCAGAAAAGTCAGTTTGACGTTTCTGGGCGTCCTTAGTTTTTTTTGTTGTTAGTAATTTCCCCTCTTATCTTTTGGTTATCACGATAAAAAATGCGAATATTGCAATATTTTAGTACAATTATGCGTTTTTATTAAGGATAGGAATAAACATAAAACATAGAAAGAAATGAGATTAAACGGTAGACGCGAAAGTTCTAATGTGGATGACCGCAGAAGAATGGGAACCACAGGTAAGGCTGGTTTAGGTATTGGTGGTATATTATTGGTAGCTGCCATCACGTATTTCACAACGGGTGATTTAGGCAAGGCCCTTTCTACAGGGTTCCAAGCTGCAACCACTCAGACAACGTCAGGAGGTGGTAGTAGCTACACTCCAACTGCAGAAGAGGAAGAATTGGCTACTTTCACTAAGAAGATTTTGGCTGGAACAGAGGATGTTTGGACATCTGAGTTCAAAAAAATGAACAAAACCTATCATGCACCTAAGTTGGTGATGTTCCATGGTGCCGTTAATTCTGGTTGTGGTTCTGCTACTTCGTCTACAGGACCTTTCTATTGTTCTGCAGACCAGACGGTTTACATCGATTTGGAATTCTTTACCACCATGAAAAAACAATTTGGAGCTTCGGGTGATTTCGCTTATGCGTATGTGATTGCTCATGAGGTGGGACACCATGTTCAAAATGAGTTGGGTATATTGTCACAAGCACATCAACAGATGAGTCGTCTTCCAGAAAAACAAGCTAATCAGATTAGTGTTCGTATTGAGTTGCAGGCAGACTTCTTCGCTGGTGTATGGGCATTCCAAGATAACAAGATGTTTAACTCATTGGAAGCGGGTGATATCGAGGAAGGTTTGGATATCGCTTCTAAGATTGGTGATGACTACCTTCAAAAGAAAGCACAGGGATATGCCGTTCCTGAATCTTTCAACCATGGTACATCTGAGCAACGTGCTCGTTGGTTGAAGAAGGGTGCTACTCGTGGTGATATCAATGAAGGAGATACCTTCTCTCCTGCATATGAAAGCCTATAATGGTTGAGGTTTTTTAGGAAAAGAACTGGTGATTTAGTGAATAGAAACGGGGGCGCTGAACCCCACAAATGAATAGAAAATGAAAATAGCGTTGATTGGATACGGGAAAATGGGAAAAATCATTGAACGTATCGCGAGGAGTCGGGGACATGAGATCGTTTCCATTATAGACATAGAGAATCTTTCTGATTTTGATTCTCCTGCATTTAAGAGTGCGGATGTGGCCATTGAGTTTACACGTCCCGATACAGCCATCCAGAATATTCGCAACTGCTTCAAGGCGAATGTGCCTGTAGTGGTGGGAACAACAGGATGGGCATTGTCTGAGGTGCAGGATGAATTAAAAGCTGGTAATCATACATTGTTCGTCTCTTCCAACTTTAGTATTGGTGTTAACATCTTCATGGCTGTCAATAGTTATTTAGCCAAGTTGATGAATCGCTTCAACAACTATAATGTGGAGATGACGGAGGTGCATCATATTCATAAGTTGGATGCTCCTAGTGGTACTGCTATTACTTTGGCAGAAGGTATCCTGAAACAGTTGGATCGTAAGGAGACATGGACAAAAGAGGTGGAAGGAAAACCTTCTGATCTTGCCATCAAATCCATTCGTGAAGGAGAGGTGCCAGGTATCCATACGATTCGATATGAGTCGGAAGTGGACTCTATCACCATCACGCACGATGCAAAGAGTCGTGACGGTTTCGCCTTAGGCGCTGTGATGGCTGCGGAGTTTACGGCAGGAAAGAAGGGATTGTTGGGCATGTCTGATATGCTTGACTTCTTAAAGTGTTTATAGGAATCTCATAATATAGATAATTATGTCAGAAGATAAAAAGAAAAAAACGGTTGAATATAAGGAGTTGAAAGGGAAAAGCTTTCAAGAGAGACTTCAAATGATGACGGTGAAGAGATGGGTGAAGTTTGCTCTTGTTCTCTTTTTGATCATCTTCTTTTTTGTGTGGTCTGGTGCTTGGTGGTTGTGGTTGCTGGTTCCATTAGCCTTTGATATTTTTGTTACAAAGTATGTCAATTGGAACAGATGGAAGGAATCGAAGAACCCAACCCTGAGATCTATTGCCGATTGGGTGGATGCGATCGTTTTTGCTTTGGTGGCTGTTTATGTCATCAATCTATACTTCTTTCAAAATTATAAAATTCCTTCTCCTTCTTTGGAAAAGACATTGTTGGTGGGCGATTTCCTACTCGTAAGCAAGGTGAGCTACGGTCCAAGAGAACCCATGACTCCATTGTCATTCCCATTGGTGCAACACACCTTACCTAAGTTGAATTGTAAGTCATATATCGAAAAACCTCAGTGGGAGTACAAACGTCTGATGGGCTTTGGCGATGTGAAACGTAACGACATCGTTGTATTCAATTTCCCAGCTGGCGATACAGTGGCAACGAATATGCAACAGACCGACTACTATTCATTGGTTTATAACTTTGGACGTGAGGCTGTCAACAAGAATAAATCTGTTTATGGTGATATCATTACACGTCCTGTGGATCGTCGTGAAAACTATGTGAAACGTTGCGTGGCTATTCCAGGAGATACGCTCCAAATTATCGATGGTGTTGTCCATATTGATGGTAAGGCTGCTGAGGATATAGAAGGATTGCAATTCAACTATATGGTTGAGTCCACAGCGTTATTGTTCAATGAAAAAATGATTGAAAAACTTCATATACGTAAGGCAGACGTGCGTCTGATCAACCATGAAACCTATTTAGGCCCTATGCAACAACGCATCTCGGGTGAGGACTTCTTGCGTAATATGGGTTATGGTGACTCTTTGGGCAATGTGAATTATGTATACAAGGTGCCATTAACGAGCGATTCATACAAGAAGTTGTCGGCAGATCCTTCTGTTGTCTCTATTAAACGAGATCCTCTATTGTATGGCAAAACATACCCTTTGAACAAAGAGAATGGTTGGAATCGCTACGACTACGGTCCGATATGGATGCCTAAGGCGGGTGCAACTGTCGCTTTGGATATGGATAACCTTCCGATCTATGAGCGAATTATCCGCAAATATGAGAACAATAAGTTGGAGGTAAAGGATTCGGTCATCTATATCAATGACCAACCAGCCAAAGACTATACGTTTAAAATGAACTATTATTGGATGATGGGAGATAATCGGGACAACTCGTCCGACTCTCGTTTCTGGGGCTTCGTTCCTGAAGATCATATTGTAGGTAAACCAATCTTTATCTGGTTGTCGTTGGATGAGGATAAGTCATTCCCTCGCAATATTCGATGGAGCAGAATCTTCACGAAGGTTCATCCTGATTGATACTGAATTATGTTGAAACGAATCTTATATACATGCCTAAGTCTGATGCTATTCATGGAAGTGAGTGCTCAGGCTTTTAAGGAACCCGCTTTCAAAGTAGGAGAGGTGGCTGTTTATAACATCTACTATAACTTGGGCTTTGTATGGATTCATGCAGGTGATGTGGAGTTCTCCGTGAAAAACGTTAAGGAAAACGGAGTAGACCACTTCTATTTGCAGTTGGCTGGATATACGATTCGTAGCTTCGATAGTTTCTATCGCATTCGAGACACCTTCCATGTCTCCGTTACCAAAGATAGCTTACTTCCTTGCAACTACCGAGAGGTGAAACATGAGGATACCTATTTCTGTGACAGACGTTATCATTATAATTTCGATAATGAACCTAAAGTGTATTGCAACTTTAACCGCAAGGGAGTAAAGTCTAAAGATACCCTTGGCATAGAAGCTGGTGTATATGATCTGTTGACGATCTGCTACCGATTTAGAAGTCTTGATATGTCGCAGGTGAAGGTGGGCGATTCGTTCCCTTTTAAAATGTTGTATGACAAGGACACCTATAATTTGGGATTGACCTATAAAGGGGTTGAAAATATTAAACTGAGAAATAAAACGAAATACAAAGCGCTGAAGTTTATGCCTAAACTGATTACCGGCGATTTGTTTAAAAAAGAGGATGATATGGTGATCTATGTATCGAACGATGATAACCATGTCCCGTTATATATTGAGACGAAAATAAAAGTGGGCTCCGTAAAGGTGATGTTGCAGTCTGTTAAGAATACAAAATATCCTTTTGAGTCCCAAATAAGTAAGTAAGCATAAACGAGTTGAGAATGGCAAAGATATTAATTATAGATGATGAAAGAAGTATTCGTAACGCATTAAAGGATGTGTTGGAGTTTGAAGGATATGTCATCGAATTGGCAGAAGATGGTATGAAAGGATTGGAAATGGTAAAGTCAATCAAATACGACCTAATCTTCTGCGATATAAAAATGCCTAACATGGATGGTGTGGAGGTGTTGACAAAGATTCGCGAGGAGATACCAGATCAGACGATCGTGATGATTTCCGGACATGGCTCTGTCGACACGGCTGTTGAATGTATCAAGAAGGGAGCGTTTGACTTCATAGAGAAACCGTTGGATTTGAATCGCCTTTTGGTATGTGTGAAGAATGCGTTGGATCATAAGAGCCTTGTGCAAGAGACGAAGGTGCTGAAAAAGAAGGTGGCTCAAAAGATGAAGATGGTGGGAGAGTCTCCTGCTATGGTTCACTTGCGAGATGTGATAGAGCGTGTGGCTCCTACTGATGCTCGTGTGTTGATTACGGGCGAAAATGGTACGGGTAAGGAGGTCGTTGCTCGTACATTATATGAATTAAGCAATCGTGCTTCCGGAGCTTTCGTGGAGGTCAATTGCGCTGCCATTCCTTCTGAGTTGATCGAGAGTGAATTGTTCGGTCATGAGAAAGGTGCCTTTACGTCAGCCATCAAGCAACGTATTGGTAAGTTCGAACAGGCAGATGGTGGAACCATCTTCTTGGATGAGGTGGGGGATATGAGTTTGCCTGCCCAAACCAAGGTGCTTCGTGTCTTGCAAGAGAAGGAACTGACCAGAGTGGGTAGCGATAAGAGCATAAAAGTGGATGTGCGTGTCTTCGCTGCTACTAATAAAGATTTGAAAAAAGAGATACAAAACGGTAATTTCCGTGAAGACCTCTATCATCGTTTGAGTGTGATTCCTATCCATGTACCACCATTACGCGATCGTTTGGAGGATATTCCTTTGTTGGTGGACCATTTCTGCCAAATCATTTGCGAAGAACAAGGAATTCCTTTGAAAACGTTTGATGCGCAAGCGATTGAAGAGTTGAAGAAGTTTACGTGGAGTGGAAACATCCGTGAACTTCGTAACGTGGTGGAACGTGTCATCATACTTTGCGGAAAAAATATTACGGCAGAGGATGTGAAAATGTATGCCTCACCTAACTTTTTATAGGGTTCTTGCAGAATCCTTTTTGTGAAAAAAGAAACAAAACATGGCCAATGTAGTTGAGACTCCTTTGATGAAGCAGTATTTCGAGATTAAGAAAAAGCATCCCGATGCTGTGTTACTCTTTCGTGTAGGTGATTTTTATGAAACTTTTCTAGAGGATGCTGTGTCGGCTTCCGAAATATTGGGCATCACCCTGACGCGTCGTGCGAATGGTTCGGCTCAATCGGTCGAGTTGGCTGGATTCCCCCATCACGCATTGGATACTTACCTTCCTAAACTGGTGCGCGCAGGTAAACGCGTTGCTATTTGTGATCAGTTGGAAGATCCTAAACTGACCAAGAAATTGGTGAAACGTGGTATCACGGAGTTGGTCACCCCTGGGGTCTCTATCAATGACAACATACTCAACTACAAAGAGAATAATTTCCTAGCTAGTGTTCACATGACCAAGAAGGGGGCGGGTGTCGCTTTCTTGGATATCTCCACGGGTGAGTTCCTCACCGCAGAGGGAACCTATGATTATGTGGACAAGCTACTCAATAGTATGTCGCCCAAGGAGGTCCTCTTCGAACGTAGCAAACGTGCTGAGTTCGAAGAACATTTCAACTCCAAATATTTCACCTTCGAAATGGAGGATTGGGTCTTCACGATTGAATCTGCCACCGACCGTTTGCTTAAACATTTTGAGACCAAAAGTTTGAAGGGATTTGGCGTTCAAGATTTAACCTTGGGTATTATAGCCTCTGGCGCCATCCTCTACTATCTGGATCAAACACAGCATACACAAATCGGACACATCACGCATCTCTCCAGAATCGAGGAGGATCGTTATGTGTGGTTGGATCGTTTCACCATCCGCAATCTGGAACTTTATGGTTCTATGCACGAAGAGGGTAAGACCTTAGCGGATATTATCGACAAAACTATCACCCCTATGGGCGCTCGTTTGCTGAAACGTTGGATCGCCTTCCCATTGAAGGATGTGAAACCCATCAACGAACGATTGGAGATGGTGGAGTCTTTCTTTAAAGATTTGGATTTAAAAGAGACGTTGAAAACTCAATTGTCGCTAATTGGAGATTTGGAACGTCTGATTTCGAAAGTGGCTGTTGGTCGTATCTCTCCACGTGAGGTGGTGCAATTGAAAAATGCGCTGACTGCCATTTTGCCAATCAAAGAGTCTTGCTTGGCATCCAACAATGATGGTTTGCGTAGAGCGGGAGAGCAGTTGAACCCATGTCCGAACATCCGTGAGAAGATCGCAAAGACCATTCAACCTGATCCGCCTGCGTTGATCAACAAAGGAGGCGTGATCGCAACGGGTGTGAATGAGGAGTTGGACGAGCTACGCAAGATAGCTTATTCAGGAAAAGATTATTTGTTGCAGATACAACAGCGAGAGTCTGAGAAAACGGGCATCCCAAGTTTGAAGATTAGCTATAACAATGTTTTTGGTTATTATATTGAGGTGCGCAACACCCACAAAGACAAGGTGCCGGAGGATTGGATTCGCAAGCAGACACTGACGGCTGCCGAACGTTATATCACGCAAGAATTGAAGGAGTATGAAGAGAAAATATTAGGAGCAGAGGAGAAGATTCTTGTGCTGGAACAACGTCTCTTCACCGACTTGGTGATGGAGTTGACAGAGTATATCCCTGCCATTCAGGTGAATTCCAATCTGATAGCTCAGTTGGATGTATTGATGTCGTTCGCTTGTGTATCAGAAGAGAACAATTATGTACGTCCGGTGATCAACGACACAGAGGTGATTGATATCAAGCAGGGAAGACACCCAGTGATTGAAAAGCAGTTGCCGATAGGCGAGTGTTATATAGCGAATGATCTCTATTTGGATAGTAATTCGCAACAGATTATGATGATTACGGGTCCGAATATGGCAGGTAAATCAGCTTTGCTTCGACAGACGGCCCTGATTGTGTTGATGGCGCAGATTGGATGTTTTGTGCCTGCAGAGTCGGCCGCGATTGGTGTGGTGGATAAGATCTTCACGCGTGTTGGAGCCTCAGACAACATCTCGATGGGAGAGTCCACCTTTATGGTGGAGATGAACGAGGCTGCGGGTATTATCAATAACCTGTCGCAACGCAGTCTGGTGTTGTTCGATGAGTTAGGACGAGGCACCAGCACCTACGATGGCATCTCCATTGCATGGGCCATTGTGGAGTATATCCATGAGCATCCGAAAGCAAAAGCCAAGACGCTGTTTGCCACCCATTATCATGAGTTGAATGAGATGGAGAAACTATTCCCACGCATTAAGAATTTCAATGTTTCGGTCAAGGAGGTGGATGGCAAGGTGATTTTTATGCGTAAGTTGGTGCCAGGAGGTAGCGAACACAGTTTCGGTATCCATGTGGCCAAGTTGGCAGGATTGCCAAGCAATGTGGTGAATCGTGCAAATGAGATCTTAGCGCAGTTGGAACAGAATAATTCTCGCGAGGGACTCTCAACTGTGGAGACGGACAAGAAGAAGAGTAAGAAAGTTATCAAAGAGAAGTGTGAAGATGGCATACAACTCAGTTTCTTCCAGTTGGACGACCCCGTTCTGTCACAAGTACGAAACGAGATATTAGATTTGGATGTCAACAACCTCACCCCATTGGAGGCATTAAACAAATTGAACGACATAAAAAGAATCATCACAGGCCGATAGTGTATGGGCGAATAGCATTCGCCCTCTATCATCTCCACCATTCCCCCAATGTACGGGCGAATAGCATTCGCCCTCCTCTATCATCTCCACCATCCCCCCAATGCACGGGCGAATAGCATTCTCCCTCCCCTTTTTCCCCCAATTTAACACAAAAAGCAAAAAAAGAAAAGGAAAGTTTGGCATTGAAGAAAAAATAGCATAAATTTGCACCGCATTTTAGGAAAATGCGCAGATGAGGATGCAAGCGTGTATCAGATGCGAAAATAGCTCAGTTGGTAGAGCACAACCTTGCCCCAAGGAATAAAAAAGGAAAAACCAACCTTGGCAAGAGAGATCGAGATACTGATAGAGAAAGCGAAATTGATAGAATGCGAAAATAGCTCAGTTGGTAGAGCACAACCTTGCCAAGGTTGGGGTCGCGGGTTCGAGTCCCGTTTTTCGCTCTAAGGATGCCGCAGTGGTGGAATCGGTAGACACGCAGGACTTAAAATCCTGTAATCATTGCGATTGTGCGGGTTCAATTCCCGCCTGCGGTACTCACATAAAAGCGGATGAATATCCGCTTTTTTTGTTAAAGGTGACAACCTGCATTTCTTATAGTTTAATTTAAAACAATGGATAGGCGGAACTCGCCTAAAAATAATAGCAACTTATTGATTAAACTCTCATGGGAAAAAAATATTTCATCCTAATCGAGGTTCTTGTACTTTTGATTCTGTCATCTTGTTTCCGTGAAGGAGGAGATGAAAATGCAGTTGTGATATCTGGTTCCGAGTTGGAATATTACGGAAGAGTCTCCCCACAAGGCTGGATGGCTTATCCTGGAACACGGATGAAGTTCGAATGGAATGGAGCGTGTGAACTTTCGATAGCACTTTATGATTCGCTACCCAATTCGGATAACAGGGGCGATTGCGTTTATATGGTGATTGATCAGAAAGATACCTCGAAGATTCAGTTCCATGCAGGACGAAACGTATGTGAAAAATCTTTTGATGAAGGAGCACATTCCGTTGAGATGATTAAATTGACGGAGTCGCAGGTCGGTATGTTGCGTGTGGATTCCGTTTCAATCTCCCATGTTGTAGGTCAGGTGGCAATTGGTCAACCAACCTATTCTTATCCCCGTACGATTGAATTTATCGGCAATTCCATCACCTGTGGGTATGGCAATGAGATTACCACGAATACGGCGGGATTCCATGCGATCAATGAGAATGTGATGAAGACATACGGAGCCCGTGTGGCCGAGCACTATAAAGCAGGAGCCTATTTTACAGCCTATTCAGGAAGAGGATTGGTCCGCAACTATGATGGAAGTGAGGGCGGATTGTTGCCCGATTTCTACGACCGATGGATAGCCGACGATCCCACGACGCGCATTGCGGAGGGTGGCTATTTGCCTGTCGACCTGTTGGTTGTCAACATAGGCACGAATGATATGAATTCGGAGGTGACGACAGGTAAGCCGTTAGATTCCCTATTGTTTGTCAATAAGTATGTGGATTTCCTTTGCCATTTGCGGAAAATACACCCTTCAGCACCTATGATTTGTGCGGTGGGACCTATGTTGAATGATGATTATCCAACAGGCGCGCGTTTCCTTTCACGTTGCAGAAACTATGTTCGTCAAGCTATAAATTTGACCCGACAGAAAGGTGACACATTGGTATATTATCACGAGTATCTTCCTCAAACAGAGCCATTTGGAGAAGATTACCATCCATCAGCAGGAACCCATGCACAGATGGCTGAAAGCCTGATTCAATGCATCGATTCACTGCGAATATTTCAATAGAAAATCTCTTTGCTTTCTGTTCGTATAAAAAATAATTGTATTTAAAACAATATATTTGACAGATTTCTTGGTAGTTAAAGAAAAAAAATTCTATATTTGTAATTTGAAACATAGTATTGATTACGAACAGATTATTAAATGAAACGGAATAGGAACGAACTCTTTTGGGAGTTTTTTCATGATAAATGAAAAGCTAGGGTGTGGAACAGAACGCCACATTCTTGCTTTCTTTGTCGTTTTTTGAATTGTGTTCGAGCTTTTAATTGAGGAGTAATATGCACATGATTAAAACATATAACGCAACCAACCAACGTTTAGGACTCTTTGCAAGAGGTTGTATTTATAAACTGCTGTGTGTGTTAGCACTGTCATTGGTCGGTTTGGGGAATGTCTCTGCGGCTGCTGTCGTGACATATCCTGAGGGGAAGATGACGGCTGATCCGGGAGATATAGTGACGGTCACTTTCGATGAAGATATCACGAATTATGAGTTCAATAAACAAAAGTTGTCAGACGCAACAGAATATAATTCGAATATATTCACCAGTCGATGCGATTATCCGCAACCAAGCAATCCAGGTGAAGTATATGCACCTCTCACAAGAACAACTCATTCAATTACGGTAAAAATTCCTGCAGATTACAGTGAGCCTACTTTTGATTTCTATTATGGAACCCGTACTAAAGGGGGTAGTGAGGTCAATCTTGTGTTTTTCACACTCTGTCTTAAATATGTAAGCTATACCTATGGAGGTCAGATAACAATCAATGTGCATACTGATCAGCCAGTCTTGCGTGCATCGCAGGATTGTGTCTGTCCGGGTTCGACGACTACTATCCTTGCGGAGAACTTTAACCATACCACGTTGCAGTGGATTTGTATCGATAGAGATAATCATACAAGTGTATTGACACCTACTCCAACGGGAAATGCAAATGAATATGAAATAACGATTCCTGCAAATATCACATCGGATGTGACTGTCACGGTGACGGGTGGTGAGACAGAGGCTGCCTCTGCGACATTGACTTTATGTATACCAGAGATCCTCAATGTGCCAACTTGTGCACCGACGGGATCCACATTCACCTTCGAAGTGCAGAATGCATGTCCGACGATGTCTTACAAGGTGGGTCCTAATGGTGTGACCCATTCAGGTGCCACTTCCTATCAGTTCACAGAACAGTTTACAGGTACGTCACAGGAACCACAGACGTTCACCTTGTATCAAAATAACAAGGCTGTTCGTTCTTTCACCATTTCCAGATGTGCTATCACCATCAATTGTTCGGAAAATTTGCCATCATCGTTTATTTTGCCAGCAAACAGTTGCTATGTGACACTCGATCAGGTGACAAGTTATATCCATCCAACGCAAAATGGAGGTTCTAACATCACCAGCTTGGTTTACTATTACACTGAGGATGGTGGTGATTTCAAACCAGCGAATGAGAACACGCATTTCGTCCCTAACCATACATACGTTGTGCGCACCAATGTTTATGTAGATGGTGAGATGGTGGATTATTGCGACACGAAGGCCTTTGCTGTGGTCGACGAAACCGCACCTGTTATCGAAAGTGGGTTGCAGACAGCGGCCGACTCCGCTTGTAATCAGAGTATGATCCCCGACCTCTCTCAATTTATCGTCGAACATACTACCGATAATTGTGAAGTCTATATGGTAAGTCAAACCCCAGCGGCTGGTCAGCTGATCACTGATGAGACCGATGTGACGGTAATCGTTAGCGACCATAGTAACAAAACCACGGGAACCGTTCGTATTTTGCCTAACACAACGATGGTTAGTAAGCAGGCCGATACCACTGCTACCGCATGCGAGACCTTCACATGGTACGGAACGGAATACACTGAAAGTGGCGATTATGAAAAAGTATTCACCACGGTTGCTGGCTGCGATAGTACGGTCAAATTGCATTTGACCATCAATGATAAAATCGAAGTGGATACCACCGCTTCCGCATGTGAGTCATTTACATGGTACGGCACGGAATATACAGCAAGTGGCGATTATGAAAAGACCTTCACCACCGTTGCAGGTTGCGACAGTACAGTCAAATTGCATTTGACCATCAATGATAAAATCGAAGTGGATACCACCGCTTCCGCATGTGAGTCATTTACATGGTACGGCACGGAATATACAGCA
>JAFRNH010000018.1 GCA_017430235.1 Paludibacteraceae bacterium
CATACAGGAAAGAAGTATTCGACAAGGTGGGATTATTCAATGTGGAATTAGGAAGAAAAGGAGATAGCCTTATCGGAGCTGAGGAAAAAGATATATTCGACAAGATGACCACGTTAGGTCTACGTTTTTTCTACTTGCCGACCTCTATCCTATATCACATCATCCCAGAAAAGAAGCTACAGAAAGCGTACTTCGACAAACTAACATATTCTATCGGGAAAAGCGAGAGAATACGTACAAAGAACATTTCCACCCTCAAATACCTACGACGCATCCTTTCGGAAATCGTCAAATGGGGAGCTTCCATCGTGTTTTTCCTATTCTACACCCTAACGCTCTCCCCTCTCAAAGGATGGAAACTATTACAATTCAGATTTAACGTGACCAAAGGTTTATTAGGATACTAAAAGAAGAGACTTCCCATTATGATGACACCCAAACGCATGCTTTTCAGATTAGCCGTACGCGGACTTGAAAAGATCCACGACTTACACGGAGAAAAGAGTTGTATTCAATTCAACCTCCCATTAGAAGCAAAAGGAGAAGGTGACAACGTGGATTTAATCACCATAGCCTTCAACAACCCTACCGTCATCGAAAATCAAATAAAATGTGTACGCAAACACATAGAGGGAGACCACACATACATTGTGGCAGACAACTCTTCCAACCCTGAAGAATCGAAAAAAATAATGGAGATATGCAAGAAAGAGGGCATATCCTACATCCGCCTACCCAAAAATCATTTAAGCTTAATCGGACCAAGTTATTCTCATGCTGCGGCACTTAACTGGGTCTATAAGCATGTGGTAAAGAACAGGAAACCTACATATTTCGGTTTTATTGATCACGACCTTTTCCCTGTCAAAAACATTGACATCAAGAGCCTACTAAAAGACCAGCCCGTCTATGGTGTAAAAAGAGAAAGAGGAGAGAAAAAGGACAAATGGTATCTGTCCGCTATCATGTTCTTCTTCAATTTCTCATATCTGCAAGGGAAAAAAGTGGATTTCATGCCCGTACAGGTAGATGGAGATTATTTAGACTCGGGAGGTGGCAATTGGTATGACATCTATGCGAAGATTGACCCCAACGCCATCCGGTTCGCAACAGAATATCTCGAGGATTTCAGGGAAGGAGGACTTCGTCATCAAGACCAAGTCGAAATCTTTGACCGCACATGGCTACACACCATCAACGGTTCCTATTGGAAGAAAGTGGCAAGCAAAGACAACCTAATTGAAGAATTAATCAAACAATACGAAGAGAAGTTAGGTTAATCCCCTACTCCCCTCTACAGAGTAAGAATATCATTGTATTTTCTATGAGGTTTCTGTGTACTTCCACAATATAACTTTGTGACAGGATGTGCATTAGCAAACCAATCGACCTCGACCGACTCAGGGAAAGAGTCTACCGATGAAGAAAATATCGTAGCCACCCGTTCCACATTCAACCCATTCAACATAAGCAATTGGGCATTCACACTCTTTTCATAGACCTCCACATCAGGGAATAAAGACTTGTAGTCATATTTATCTCTAGGATGTGTTTTTATCAGCAATTTATCATGATCGTATCTTGAGAAGATACCTTTTAGGAATGTCTTGTAATCAGAATCAGTCATGATACCATCTGCAACCAATGGTTGACTGAAGAAAATCACACTCTTTCGGTTCATAAAGGAGACATCCTCCAAAGAGATGTCGAAGACAGAATTAATGAATGCACGTTTCTTCTCCGACGAGTTATTCCACAAATCAAGGAAGGAGTTTACATGAAGAATTTTATTCTTTAAAACAGGAGAATGATCCTCCTCTGTCAGATAAATATCCGTACACTGTTCGTTATCACCAAACGGGCATACGGCAACATTACCATAAAAAAAACGTGCCAATTTTCCTTCCAGAGAGTTTCTATTGGCTAACAGCTTACGGTATTCAGTACTGTTCTCTTGCATATTGATGGAGAAGTACTTTGGTCCGTCTGATAATAATTTATAATTGACGTCTCTAAGCAATATAGAAAGGACCGCATGATCCTGTGCGAAAATCTCGTGATTCCGCACATCAATACCATGGCGACGCCAGAAGCCGCGCATTTGCAGTTTGCTGACAAATCGTTTTGCCTTATCCTTTATAGAATTTCCATTAATTGTGTTTATATAAATACCCGATAGGCGTTCACAAACAGCTCTACTCACGCCTTTACCCAGGACATAAAGAGTTCCGTTCATCATTGTTTCCTCTTCCGTCACAAGCATATACAACAGCAAGGCATAAGGGGAGATGCAGAGACAAATATTACGTTTCGAATCAAAGTTATCCAACATATACAGAAGGTGTTAAGAAATGGATTTGCATATCCTCCATCAAACTTTTCAATTGCAATGAAATTTCCTTGTTGCGCACAGCTATCACCTCATTATTAACTATATTAGAAGCCTTATCCGAATGATAATTACTATTATTGAATGAAAAGCCGTCAAATCCAGCAATCGTGACGCAACTTCTTCCTATCGATTTGAGTAATCTCAGTAACATCAGACACGCATTATCGGCCTCATCAAACCGAGTATCCACCAAACTCTTATAATTCACTTCAAGAACATTCTTTCCACTCAAAGAAACATTAGAAGTTGCTATGACAAGTGAATTTGCCTTCTCTAACGCATGGAAATCGATAGAATTTGCTCTCTTGGAGTTACTATAGAACAACACGTCGGCTCCTATATCGTCTGATAGGAAATTAACAGAGATAACCAATGAATTATGCAACTTGATATACTCCTTCACCAACATGCTCTGTTCAGAGATACTCTTACCTGGAGCCAATACAAAGATATTCCGTCCTTGAGTCAATTCACAGATCTTCTTAATGGCAGAACTATCATCCACGTCATTATTCTGATATGAAATATAAAGTTCTTCTATCTCCTTCTGATTAAATTTCTTCTTATCTTTTGATGGAATCTTTTCCAACACCTCATTAATTGCCTTGACGCCCATGGTTTGCTTATTTACCAAATAGGTTGCATAATTAGGATGGCAATGATTCACAGATGCAATATAATACGGCATAGAATATCCCCAAGGCCTTTTCGCATATATATTTGCGATACAGCCATCCACAATTTCAAGGATTGGAATAATCTGATAATGACTTTTTAAATTATCATTAAGATACATCGTGATCAACTCCGTACACAAATTTCCTGCTCCTCGTCCCATGCCCAACACAGAAGAATCGACAATAACACGTTTTTTCGAATTCTGTTGAAGCAAACATTGAGAATTGGTGAAGGACATCTGAAGGTTATTGTGAGAATGAAAACCTATAGCGACATTATCGTCTAAACACTTCTCATATAAATCAAAAAGCTCTATTAATGAATCAGGCTTCAGAGTGCCAAAAGAATCAACGATATAGACAGCTTCAGGGGAGAATTCCTCACACATTTCAAGCATTCTAATAATGTCCTCTCTCGCATATTCAATTGTGTTCATGGGTTGTACGAACACGCCATATCCCTTTTGCTTCAAACCTTTACAAAACGAGATCGCATCTTTGAAGTCCTCCTCGTGAAATGCCACTCTCACGACAAGATTTCCCCATTTATTATCAGGTATGTCGCTCAATTCACATTCGCCATAATTCACCATACATGCCAATGTGGAAGAGGGCAAATAAGGGAGCATAGCAACAATTGAGTTAAATTCTGTGAATATAGTTCTATCCTTCCCCGATTTCTTATAAGGAGAGAAAAAACCACATTCAACGATATCCACCTTTGCCTCTGTCAACTTTCTTAGAATGAATTTCACATTTGACTCTCCAAATGTCCAATCATTCACGTAGCCTCCATCGCGCAAAGTACAATCCAATATAGACACACCAGACAACATACAAAACTACTTTATGAAATTTTGATATATCATATTTGCCAAATCAAAATCTGATTTCTCATCAATATCGACTGCTTCCATATCAGACACCTCTATCTTGATCGGATTAACCCCTATTCGTCTATTCATATCCTTAATAATAGGTCTTCTATAAATATAAAAACCACTTGTCTCCTCATATATCGGAGGCAAATCCTGTGTGCGTGCGATTTTATCCAAACTATAATTAAGTGGTTCGTCATCCTTCCAAAGGAATTTTTGAATCCTCTTGACAGCGAAAGCTGAATCATGCTCTCCACTTAGAACCGACAATAATCCCTTTCTAATAGAGTCAGATGAAACAAAAGGAGATGTTGCATGCGTCATCACATAGACGTCAGCTTCCACTTCGTCAGCAAAAGCAGACAAAACCTCATTCATCGAAGTCGTATCACGATCTAGCTCCTCCGACCTTTTCATATATGTAATTCCTTCTGGCAAATATTTTTTGATTTCTGGATTACTGCAAAAAACAAAAATTTCTTCTATTTCAGAGACTTTCTTCAGCGTGTTTAATATATAACAACACAAAGGATCTCCCCCATCAAAACTCATTATATTTTTACCTGGCAATCTCTGATTGTTCAACTTCATTGGAACGATTGCCACCACCTTTCTTTTCATATAAAATTCTTTTTTAATGATAGCAAAAATAAACAAAAATATTGCAATCCACAACTGATTTATCGCCGAAATCTCTGCGCAAAATCAGTTATGAATTGCAACTTTCAAAAAAATTATAGGAGTCTTCCTTATTGTCTATTTGCTCTCTTTCTTTCAGTCTCGTCCAATATAATCTTTCTCAGACGCATACTGTTTGGCGTCACCTCTACATACTCATCCTCACGAATATATTCCAACGCCTCTTCCAACGAGAAGATGATTGGAGGGATGATTCTTGCTTTTTCATCAGAGCTCTTCGAACGCATATTGGTCAACTGTTTGGACTTCGTCACATTAACAACGATATCATTGTCTTTACAATGCTCTCCAACAACTTGTCCTGCATAAACCTCATCTTGTGGATTGATGAAGAAACGACCTCTGTCCTGCAACTTATCCAATGCATAAGCAAATGCAGTACCCGACTCCATCGCTATCAATGCACCATTGGTACGACGTTCAATTTCACCCTTGTATGGTTGATACTCCAAGAATCTATGTGCCATCACAGCCTCACCTGCAGTTGCTGTCAAAACATTGGTACGAAGACCGATGATTCCTCTCGATGGAATAACAAATTCCAAATGAACACGATCGCCTTTGCGCTCCATGGATACCATATCACCCTTACGAACAGCCACCATCTCAATCACCTTACCAGAAACTTCATCTGGCAAATCAATGGTCAACTGTTCAACTGGCTCACACTTCACACCATCAATCTCCTTGATGATAACCTGAGGTTGACCCACTTGCAATTCGTATCCCTCACGTCTCATTGTTTCAATCAAGACAGACAAGTGAAGCACACCACGTCCGTAGACAGTCCATTTATCTGTTGTAGGATCTTTTTCCACACGAAGAGCTAAGTTACGATCCAACTCCTTCACCAAACGATCATTGATGTGACGAGAGGTAACATATTTACCATCCTTTCCAAAGAAAGGAGAATCGTTAACTGCAAAGACCATACTCATGGTTGGCTCATCAATAGCGATAGGTGGCAATGGTTCTGGATTTTCCAAATCACAAATCGTATCACCAATATCAAAACCTTCGATACCTACCAACGCACAAAGTTCACCACATTGAGCTTCACGAACGCATGACTGTCCGAAACCTTCAAACACACGTAACTCTTTAATGTGAACTTTCTTCACAGAACCGTCTCTCTTAACCAACGACAAGTCTTGTCCCTCCTTCAATGTACCTCTATGAATACGGCCAATAGCAATACGGCCTACGTATGCAGAGAAATCCAACGAAGTAATCAACATTTGAGGTGTACCTGTCAAAGCACGCGGTTCTGGAATATATTTGATGATAGCATCCAATACAGGTGTAATATCATTCTCACGAGGTTTTTTCCAATCATCCGACATCCAGTTGTTCTTTGCAGAACCATAAAGTGTAGGGAAATCCAATTGTTCTTCCGTAGCATCCAAACTGAACATCAGGTCAAACACCTCTTCTTGTACCTCTTCTGGACGACAGTTTGGCTTGTCAACCTTGTTGATGACAACAATAGGTTTCAAACCAATTTGTAATGCTTTTTGAAGCACGAAACGTGTCTGTGGCATAGGACCTTCAAAGGCATCCACCAAAAGAAGAACGCCATCCGCCATGTTCAACACACGCTCCACCTCACCTCCGAAGTCAGAGTGACCTGGAGTATCTATGATATTGATCTTGTAATCCTTATATCGAATAGAGACATTTTTAGAAACGATGGTTATACCTCGTTCACGTTCCAAATCGTTATTATCCAACATTAACTCGCCTGGTGTTTGATGATCTTTTATCAACTTACCAGCCATTAACATTTTGTCCACTAAAGTTGTCTTACCGTGGTCAACGTGAGCGATAATCGCCACATTTCTAATTTTTTGATTCTCCATCGTTTACTTTCAAAATTTTCGAGGTGCAAAGGTACAAAAAAGTTGACAAACAAAAAACAGAATTTTGCAATACAACATTTTTTAAGTTTATTTAAGTGGCGTTTCTCATTGAAGCGTATAAAAAAAGGAGAATGTCACATACCGACATTCTCCTTACATATCACTAACAAGGACCTATTAAGGTTTCCCGTTTTTACTGTTCATGAATCAATGTGAAGTGACCTAAATACTGACGGTCCACCTCAGGAAGGTTGATTTCATACCAATAATCGGTTGCAGGCATCAGATGACCCATATAGGTTCCATCCCAATAAGCATCATCATCAGCGCCCCAGAACTCCTTAAGTAATTTACCATTACGAGAGAAGATTCTTACACGAGCCTTTGCATACAATTCGATGTTTTCGATTGTCCACACGTCATTCACACCATCATTATTAGGTGTCAAGAACTCTCCTGGTGTAATCGGAATAGGTATAATTTCAAATTGTTGAGAAGAGACACAACCTGTTGAGTCTTTTACAGAAAGAGTATGAACACCAATGAATGAATTTGTCAACTCACCTGTTTCTGGTTGATCCAAAGGTTTTTTATCCAAAATCATCGTATATGGAGCAGTACCACCATCTGTATGATATTGAACGATATTTTCTCTTTGATCAACAGAGTCAATTGTCAAATAAGGAGTATCCTTCACATAGATACGTACCGTATCAGTTGCCTCACAACCAGCTTTCTCGTTACGCGCTAACACAACGTAGGTCATATCCTCAGTTGGAGTAAACAACGCCTTACGTTCTGTTCCGTGGAAAGTGTGTGACCAGCTCAACAACGCATCAGCAGGTCTCAAGTTTGCCACATCAATCTCTACTTGCTCACCACCACAGATTGTATTACGATTTGATCTTACCTTCAAGCGCAACTCAATCTGAAGAACGGTCAAGTTAAAGTAAACAATACTATCACAACCAGACACTGTCTTGTAGGTGTTTGGATCTCTCACAAGAATTGGAGATGTTGTAGGTTCCTCATAAATCTTATCGAACAAAGGAGAACCATAACAGATAACAGTATCTATTGGATTGTTGATATTCGAATAATTAGCATTAATTGTCAGGCGAAGTCGAGTTATACTATCACATCCAGAAACCTTACTAGTGGATGTGGAGAACAAATCATAAACGCCTGGTGCTGTATAGGTGTGACCATCAAACACGTAGGAGTCGCCCTCACAAATAAATACTGGCTCCAAATCAGCAATCACCTTATCAGTTACGATGATTGTAGCATTTTCGATACTATCGCATCCATACACAGATTGATATGTATAAACACGACTGAAAGTACCACCTATATCGAATGTCTCATTATTCAAACTACTTCCCGCACAAATCGTATAGGTTTTATTCATTGAATAGGATTCATGTACAATGACATTTTGTACATAAGTCATACATCCGGAATCATCTGAATATCGGATTACTTCCGTTGTTGGTGTATTGTAAGTCTTAGAACGATAAGTTTCACCTTGACAGATGTGTTTGTCCTCCAATGGAATCTCTTTTGGAGATGTAACGAACAATGTTTTCAACACATACAAGCTATCACAAGATGTGTGAATCATAGACTTGATTGTATCGTTGATAGGGAATGAAGTCTCAGTATCATAAGTAACACCTTCATACGTTCCACCGATACAAATATATTTGTCCTCACCTAAAACAGATTTTGGGGTAGTCTTAGAGATGACATAATCCATATTTGTACCCGACACAACGTCACCATCTTGAAGGGAAGATGCATCCAACACAACACCATCCGCCTCATTGATCACATCATTATGGCATAGATGAACATGTTTTTTGTTTTTTGTTTCATTGATTCTGAAATCCCCTTGAAGAGAACAAACCTTTGAATATCCTGCACCTGCCGATTCGATAATAACACGATAATAACCATTGTTTACATCTTTATCAAAGTTTGGAATCTGGTAAGCGAAATCTGAACTTTGACTATATGTACCACTTGCGATTTGTGCATAGTCATCTTCTTCACCAGTTGCACTATAATACCATCTGTAAACAAGATTCGACATTGAAGGGAAGAATCCATTATTCTCGAAACTTGCAATCAGATTTACTGGTCCATGATACTCGTAATCTCTATCATTTTTTATTGTAACTACTGGATGTAGCACATCAATGGAGATATCATCAATTGCGAAGTCGAAACCAGAAGTCTCTGGATCTTCAGCTGCCACGATGAAATACACATAATCATTATTGGTATTCAAATCAAACTGCAAGGTGATCTCATACCAAGGCAATGTTGTTGCGGTCACCTCTTGTTGCAAAGCTTTCGGAACTACCAAGTCTTTATATGCTAAAGCCTTACTCTTTTCACAGACATCTCTCTCCTGATAGATACCCAATGCCAAGTGAGGTTCCGTCTCATTGTTTTTGACAGATATATTAGCAATATAGGCTGTAAATTTGAAGGTAACACCACGACACAAACCTTCCAATTTTTGAACGAACATGATTTGTTGGTCGACGTTACTCTGCACTGTCTTATCAATTGACTTCGGATTAACACGCATGTAATAACCACGAGTCACATCACCTGGATATGTGTGGTCACTTCCTTTATGCCAGTTGGCGTAATTTTCAGTTTGTTTAACCATACAATACACACCATTTCCCATGGTACTTGCTGTATATCTCAAACTATCTCCAACTTGATCTGCTTCCAAAGTCGTGGCCGGCGCTATTACAGGATCTGAAACATCATTTCCTCCAAAGTCCTGTGTCAATATTCGAACCCATTCTTTGTCCTGAGCATACCCACCCCAACTCATGGTCAATCCAACCACAATCAACAATGCAACTTTATGTAATGTTCTCTTCATATACATTATCCTATTAAAATAAATATCTATCATTTATTTAAAAATATAATTTCTATCGTACCTTTTCTTAATGAGCCATCCTTCATTGTAACTAAATAATAATATACACCTGGATCTGACATCTCTCCTCGATGTGTACCATCCCATCCGTTATCTCCTTCAAAGACTTTTTGTCCATAGCGATCATAGATAATAATGGAATGTCTCTCCATAAATATATCATTCAAGCCATCCTTATCGTATGGAGTAAACGCTGTCGGCAACTTCGTTATCACATTCACTTGTACTAAGTCACTTGCTACAGATGGACAAACGCCATCAGACAATGTCACATAATACACTGAAGTGTCCACAGGCATGTCCTGAATACGTGGACTCTCATTTGGCGTTGAAATATACAAAATTTTATCTATTTCATCATCATTTTCTGAAATAAATTCAAATTCTTTTTCATCTTTTCCTAATTCTATATTTCGACGATCATATTCTCCTACCACTTTATACCATACTAATGAAGTGTATTCGTATGATGTATATGCCTGTAATTCAACCGTTTCGCCAAACCATATACGTGGAGGATCATGAGGTTCTGTCTTAATGATAATCTCTTGAGGAGAGAATCTCTTATGAACGTTCATCGTGATAGAATCTGATGATTTCAACTTTTCTTGATTAAGCAACACAAGATTCTCTTCTGAACCAAATCGTTTAATACTATCCTTATGTGAAGTTGGAGCGTCTCCACACAACTCTACGTATGTATCTGCTGATGTTGACAATCCACACTCATTCTCCATATAATATATGAATCCATAAGTATCTTCAGTATATGGTATCGTATCCTTCTCTAAGTCGAACTTCTTGCCTGCATACATCCAACCTTCTGACAAGACTGTGTCTCCACCCATATTATTCGTACAATATAGATAGTCATACAACAGAGTGGAATCTACGTGTACCAACTCACAAATCTCATGTGTAGCTGAGCCAAGCGCAATACGAGGTCTCTCTTTCAGAACTACCATTGAATAAGCTGTATCAGAACATAATGTAGTGGTATCGTATGCTATAAAGTAATACTTGTCACTCATCGACTTACGCGTCAATGGTGCTACATCCACCAATTCGTCTCCTGCATTAAAGTAGGTGTATGGATTTGTACTGAACACAACCGTTGAATCTGATATTTTACCTTTGAAGATATCGTAATAGAACGTACTCTCATAATAATGATAAGTATGATCCCAATCATCTTCTTGTAAGTATTTTCCTTTTGCGAAACGAATAGCTTGTGTATTCAAGTTCAAGACTTTCTCATCCGAAACGCAGGCTGTTGTATCTCGTGCGGTCAACTCTACGACATCCTTCTTTCTAGGAACGTATACATTAATAAATAATGAATCTTTATTACCACACATATCGGATACTCGTACTACTACGTCCGTGCTCTCCTTGATTTGAGCGCCTGCCACAGGATTCTGTTCTATCTTTAGATATGAGACATCCGAACAATTATCCTTTACAATCGCAGCAACCGAAACCGAGAAGTCTGGCACCTCAAAGATACATCCCTTGCGATAGATAGAAAGCACTTGATCCTTCCAATCGTCTGGGAAGTTGAACGTTGGTCCAACTGTATCAACCACATGAACAATCTGAATCATGGAATCTCTGTTTCCACAACGGTCTGATGCTACCCATTTACGTGTTATATCATAGGTATAATAGTCACACTTCGATGGGTCACTACCTTGATTGCTCTCCTCTTTATACGTCAATGTAGGGTTTGGATCACAATCGGTCACCTCTACATGCGATGCAGCTGGAATCGTATCCGTACATGCTACCGTTATATCTTTCATCTCAATAGAGAATGCTGGTGCTTGATTATCCTTCACAAAAATTGTATCTGTACATGTGATGTCATTACTTCTTACATCCAATACATGATATGTACGATAATAGGTCTCATCACAATATTGTGTTCCATCGAACGTCTCTGTCATACGGAATGATCCTTCTTTAATCTTGGCAGGGTTAGAGAATCTTCCTCCGGCTTCTTCAAACTCTTGGAACGTCTCATATACCTTTGGCAACTCATCGGCACATGAAATGGTCTTACGATTCCATCCTGCTGGACAATACAACGTGTCTATCAAATAGTCTTCTACTAATATAACTTGATGACATGTTGCTGAATTACCAGATTTGTCTGTATATATCCAATCGATATCTATTGTTCCCAATGGATATGGATCTTCCATCTTCTTACCATCACCACGGACACCTACTGCTATAATCGTATCGTCACACAAATCTATCATTGAAGGAATCTCAAAATCTTTTGCCTTCAACAACTCTTCGTATGTAATTTGAGTCTCAGACTCCGACTCATCCGTGATTCTTACCTTAACCGTATCTTTCAATGCAGCACAATCTGGAACTGGAGGGTTCTTATCCACAATGATAATCTTTTGTGAACAAACCTTTGGCTCTGTGCTGTACGGACTCTTAAACGTCCAATCAATCATTGTTTCTCCTAATGCAAAGGAATCTTGCATAGACAATCCATCTTGACGGGATGCAACTCCTGGCACTTCTGCTTGCGTACATGTGTCTAATGCGATTGGTATCTCCAAATTCAAAGAGTCACCAGGGAATGCACAATCACCAACATGCAAGTTGAAGGTTAAATCAGACAAACTCTTACAATCAAATATTGGTTCGTTCTGACCTATAACCGTCACCGTTTGATCACACTCCTTCGCTACCGCATTGAGTGTAGAATCAATAAATACCCAATGTACAATTAAGGTGTCTCCCACTTTCGCTGTGACATCCTTCACCTCAATGCCATTAACATAAGCAACTCCCTTGACTTGTGCATCCGTACAAGAATCGGTTGCATACCATGTACCTAATGAATCTTGTAATAATTCTGATGATACCTCACATACTCCCTTTGGCGCCACAATCTCAATTGGTTCCAACTGAGAACAATCAAATGCAGGTGCCACAGAATCCAAGATGTCAATCATCTGTTTACATAATACGTCTTGACCTGCATACGAATATGCTCTGTATATAGTATCTATTCCCACGGTAAATGGTTCATCCATCGTCTTACCACTCCATCTTGTGATAACAGGGACAACCGTATCACCTGAACACAAATCAACAACAACAGAATCTACAAATCCGATAGCAGCCCATGTGATTTCACAATCTGTTGGAGGTAATACAATGATTGTGTCTGGATAATTTTCACATTTAACTGGCATGTCATTTACATCTCCTACCACAATGGTCTGTTCACATACCTTCACTGGATTTTCCAATGTATTGGTTGTGTCTGTAAATGTCCATTTTACCGTCCAAACGCCTGTAGGCACAACACGACTCCATGTAGTTCCATCTTCACTCAACTCGAATGCATTCTCTCCTAATGATGGAATACCATCAATATTCGTCACACCTGATTGCTCTGGACATGGATGTTTACCTACATGAGTTGGCAATTCTACCAATACCGTACATTCACCCTTCTCCACCTTAAATGTATCTGGATTCAAATCCTCACAATTGAAGTCGATCTCCTGTTTTGTGAGAATTGTAATCTGTTGATCACATGAATCAGAGACAGAAGAGAACGGACTAATGAACGTCCATCTTATTGTTGTCGTACCTACTGGATATATGCCATACAATGAACCGTTATCCAATCTACGTCCCTGACCATATACGGTATCTCCCGTACATGCATCCAAGGCAATAGGAGTATGGATGGTTTGTGCATCCAACGTAGTATCACAACCTTCAATCAAGATGGTGTCATGACTAAACGTATCACAATCGAATATAGGTGCTTTATCACCGGTTACTAACACTGGTTGGTAACAGATCTTCGCTACTGCATTGATAGAGGAATCTATAAATGTCCACTTAATCAATGTTGTATCTCCTACATTAAATACAGATGGTAATGGTCCGTCGTCAACGGCTGAATATTTACCACGTATTCTCGTCTTCGTACATGAATCTATCGCTACAGGAGAGGTCAATTGCTTCAATACTGCTTGCAGATTAGCATAACATTCACCTGGTTCTGCAGCCAAACGAATTGTATCCAAATCATCACAATTGAACTTAGGTTCAATCTTGGTGAGCACAACAATTGGCTGTAAACAAATAGTTTGTTCACTAGAGTATGGACTTATGAATAACCATCTGATCAATGTAGTACCCACTGGATATGGATCATTGAATAAATCTTTTCCATCCATACGGTAACCTGTTCCAAACACAGTGTCTTTCGTACATGAATCCAATGCAACTGGTATGTGAATTGCTTGTGGACCTAAAATTGTATCACATCCAAATGTTCTGAATGTATCCAATGGAATCGTATCACAATTGATCACTGGTGCAATGTTACTTTGGATGATCAGATTTTGATAACATGTATCTCCAAGCTCATTAACGACAGAGTCTTTAAACACCCACATCAACTGATGACTACCTACAGAAACCTTAAAGCTAGAAGTGGCGGTCAATTCACGTCCGTCTTCCAAGTATACACGTCCCAACACAGGTTGTTTCGTACAATACTCTTCAGCTGCAGGCCATGGTTTTGGCAACGAATCCACGATTGCAGAAGATTCGGCTTCACATGTACCAGAAATAGCAGGCACTGTAATATCCTCTAACGAAGCGCAATCAAAGATTGGTTTCATGCTATCCTTCACTGTGATAATCTGCTCACAAAGGAACTGCTGTCCATGGAAGGTGTAATTCCATTTTATCGTATCAACACCCACCAAGAAATCTGCTGCAGTGACAGTCACAATAGTATCTCCATTTTCCACCTTAGTAGAAACGGAAATGTCTCTTCCTGAAGAACGTGTAACCACTGGATCTATAATCTCATGAGAGCACAAATCTACAACTCCTGGCACATCAATATCCATCTCCTTCCATGAAATCTCACAGTCGTTTGGATTCAAACGATATACTCTGTCAGGGAAATCTTCACACTTAACTGGCATCTGATTGACATCACCCACCTGAATCCATTGAGAACAAGTGACAGTATCATTCAAGACTGTAGCGGATGTATCTATGAAGGTCCAAATGATTTCCGTCAAACCAACATAGTAAGATGAATCCATCGACATTCCAAACTTTCTAGATGGCACACCCCAAATGGTATCCACACCTGATTCTGTAGGACATGGATGCAATGCAAATGGAGTGACTATCTTGTCTTTAATGATAGATGCATCCACCGTACATTCGCCTGGATCAACATCCACCTTAATAGTATCCTTATTCAAAGAGTCACAATTAAATATCAACTCTTGTGATGTCTTCACAACGATGTCTTGTATACATGTGTCTTGAACAGAATTTGTGAAATCAGAGAATACCCACTGAATCTTAGTGACACCTAATGGATATGGTATATTCAATGGCTCTGAATCAGAACGTGTACCCACTCCAATTCTCCAATAATTAGGATCATTAACATCTGTTATACATGGGTCTGCCACCTTTGGAGTATCCACAACAAATGTCAACGGATCTGTAGGTCCACAACCCACCAACGTATCTCTTAATGTTGGTGTTAATGTTCCACAATCCAAATCAAAATGTTTGTTACCCTTTACAGAAACCACTTGCTGACACCATGCTGTGTCGTGTAAGTTCCAAGGACTAACAAATCTCCAATGGATTGTTGTATCACCTGTTGTGAACTTCTGATTCA
>JAFRNH010000004.1 GCA_017430235.1 Paludibacteraceae bacterium
CAGAAGCTGGAGCTTGTTCCCACAACTCAAGTTTTCCTTCTTCGTCTCTAATGAAGAGATCGTAAGAAACGGCTACAAATTTTTTATCTTCAATGATCATATTCTAACTATTAGATTTGTTATTCTTTGCAAAGATAGTAATATTTGGCGGATTTCAATTTATTTTGTGTATTTTCCATGTCTCTGTGTGGTGAAGGCGAATTTTCATTCTGATAGATTCCCGTCCGTAATCTCTTTTCCATTGTAAATAAGTTTTTTCTGTAAAAAAATAATCGTATTTTTGTCGATGATAATAGAAACCATAAAGAAAACGTAAAACTAAATTTCATGAAAAACATTGTTACAACATTCTTAATAAGCGTTGCTTGTATGTCACTTTGTGTGATGGATTGCCTTGCAGAAGGAAAATCACGTGCACTATGGGCTTCAAAAACATCGAATGGTGTTTTTGTGAGTTGGCGTATGCGCGCTACGGATGCTCCTAAAACCACTACTTATAAATTGTATGCAGATGGTAGGTTGGTCAGTGAGATGAAGGATAAAACGAACGTCACATTGTCTTCGCAGTATCAAAACTCCACCTTCTCGCTGGAAGTGTATGATAATCTTGGAAATAAGATTGATGAGCAGACGGGTGTGAAAAGTACCGAGTATGATTATTATCCTATCCGATTGAATCATCCGGGTGAGTATACATTGAATGGGGAACGCCTTGCCTATTTCCCTTACGACTGCTCTGCCTATGATATGGATGGCGATGGCGAGCAAGAGATCATCATGACATGGGCTGCTGGAATCGGCGCAACTTGTACGCCGACAGCTCCTCCGATTATTGATTGCATAAAATTGGATGGAACACTCATGTGGCGAATCAACTTGGGACCTAATGTGCTAGGTGGTTGCCGTTTCTCCTTTTTGTGTTATGACTTCGATGAGGATGGCTATGGAGAGCTAATTGTGAAAACGGCTCAGGGCTCGAAAGATGCAACGGGCAACTATCTCTCAACGGGTGCGGCTCGTGGCGCTAATCATAACCAATCATCTATCAACAGCTCTGGTGTGATTACAGATGGTGGTAAGGAGTGGATCACTTGCTTCGACGGACGAACTGGAAAAGAATTGGCTACGATTGATTATTGGCCTTATTTTAATATTCAAAGAGATTGGTGTACGGAATCTGGTAAGACGGATGGAAACACCTATGGACACAGAGGTAACTGGTTCAAGTCTTGTGTGGCTTTCTTAAATGTGAATGGTAAGGCAAAACCTTGTTTCGTAACTACCCGTGGTATCTATACATACTCGTATGCGGCTGCATACTCATGGGATGGTAACACTTTGACCAACTTGTGGAGAAACTCATCAGAGAGAAGTGGTAGTAATTCCATTTATGCTGCAGGCGCTCATAGTATCACCTGCGGAGATGTGGATAATGATGGTTTTGATGAGGTGATCGTAGGAGCTGCTTGCTTGGATGATGATGGTTCCGTGTTGTGGAATACCGGATTCGGACACGGGGATGCTACCCATTTGGGCGAGTTTAGTCCATATAACGAAGGCTTGGAATATTTTATGATTACAGAAGAAACTGATGAGCGTGTCGTAAAATACAATTGCGCTTTGTTGGATGCAAAGACGGGTAAAGTCTTGGCAGGACGACCTCAGACAGGTGGTGATACAGGTCGTGGTATGATACTTGATTGTGATAGCAGGTATGATGGCGCTGAATATTTTGATTGGAGCGATGAACTGATGTACTCATGTAAGGATGAGCCTATCTCTGCTTGGCATGTGGGTTCCACAACAAGTAGTTCCATCAATTTCCGCATCTTCTTTGACGGAGATTTGTACGAAGAATCAGCCGATCGTGGTCATGTGGATAAATGGAATAGTCAAAGTAAGACATGGGAACGTGTCTACACGTATGGATATAACATTACCATAGATGGAACAAAGATTCAATGGGGTGCCAATACAAACAATGATACAAAGTATAATTGCTGCTTGCAGGCTGATATCATAGGCGACTGGCGTGAGGAAGCATTGTTCTGGACCACAGTGAATGGCAAATATTATATGACCATCTATCCAACCACTATTCCAAGCGATTATAAATTGCCTTGGCTTCGTGATGATCACGTATATGATTTGGCAATAGCTTGGCAGAATTGTGGATATAATCAACCTCCTCATTTGGGATATAGCCCTGTAGAATATTATAAAAAATTGAATGAACCTACTCAGCCTGCTGTATTGACGAAACAAGGTTCGGGTTCAAGTTCCCAAAGCGTGAAAAAAGGTGAAACAATTGAGGAGTTTTCTTATTCATGGGAGAATGCGGCTGGTGTGATGGTGACTGGACTTCCAAATGGTATCTATTATACGATCAACAAAGAGGCTAAGACTATTTCATTTGCAGGAATTGCGGATGATGAAGTGGGTGAATATGAATACAAGGTGATAACACTGGGTAATGATGAGAACGTCGAAAAGAAAGGTGTCTTCACTATCGTCTCAGATTCAAGCGTGTCTGTGATTTCAGTGGAATCAGACATGGAGAAACTTGTGGTTTTACCGAATCCAATCGACGATAGGGCAACGGTCTCTTTTGTATCGACGTCTAACCAAACAATCAGATGGAGTCTCTGCACTATATCAGGAACCATTTGCTTGAGTGGGGATGTGAACGTTGAAAAAGGAGAATCGCAATTCTCTCTGGATGCTAGTTCTTTAGCGGCTGGTGTTTATTTCCTTATGATTGAAGGATGTGACATCTCCGCTAATGCTAAGATAATGGTTAGATGAAAATGAAATAATGCGTAGAATAAAGAGAATAATCATATTACTATATGTGTCGGTGCTGCCCCTTAACTTATGGGCAGCACTGATTTCTTTCACCAATTTTGAAGACTTCAAAAGTGGTTCTCCGCTATCTCGTGAAGAACTGCAGGAGAAGGGCTTTCAAACGGGGACGTGGGACAATTCGTTGGCGACAAGGACGCTTTTGGATACGTGTCAGTCGGCGTCTGGTCGACAGTCGGTTCGAATCACCTATCCGAAAAATGGATACGGACCATCGGAAACAGGTTGTCAGGTGCAATTGAAGTTCGAGAAGCGGGATGAAGCCTATGCCTCTTATTGTTTGCGTTTTTCTGAGAATTTTTCATGGGGGACGACTAGTTATGGAGGAAAACTGCCAGGCTTGTCGGGTGGCGACAATTGTTCAGGTGGCGATGCGTGCGACGGTACGAATGGCTTTTCTGCACGTCTGATGTGGAGAGCTGGAGGAAAGGCTGTGTTGTATCTCTATCACATGGATAAACCAGATAAATTTGGAGAAGATTTTGAATTGATCTATCCAGATGGACGACAAGTTGTTTTTGAACGTGGTAAGTGGTATCATGTAGCAGAACGTGTGAAGATGAACAAGGATGGTTCTACCTATGACGGAGAGGTGGAGATTTGGATAAATGGTCAACACGTATTGCTTGTGCAGGGATTGCGTTTCACCTCGAATGGAGACAAAGTGGATGATTTCTATATTTCAACATTTCATGGGGGTGATGATGAAACGTGGTGTCCGACGGAAACATGTTACACATGGTTGGATGACATTCGTATAGGAACCTCTTATGAGGATGTTTCGTATCAAACTTGTCGGAAACCAGAGGTCGGGAAAAATCAATCCCTTTGTACGGGAGCCAAATCATATACGTTTACATCAGATTTAAGTGATGACAAAAGAGAATACCTATGGCTGCGAAATGGCGAGATCTTTGCTCGGGAACCAATCGTTCAGGTGTGGCAAGAGGGTAGTTATGTGTTGATTACGGATAGCGCATGGTGTAGTGCCCGCGATACGGTTCATTTGTATGCCTCTCTTCATCCAGCATTGGGAGGGGATAAGCATTTGTGTGCTACCTCTTTCTTGTTGTTAGACACGCAATTGTCAGATGAGTCAGAATATCAGTATGAATGGGAAAAAGATGGTGTTCGGTTGGATGATAAGGGTCCCTCGTTGAAGGTCTGTGAAGAAGGTACGTATACCGTGAAAGTATCTACTGCCAATTGTGAGGAGGAGACAGATCGGGTGACGGTCACCTCGGGTTTGTTGCCAGTTCGTGTGACGGAAATGTCAGGAGGAACAGAAGCAAATTTGCAGGTGTTGGGCGAAAGCCAATATGAGTGGTATGCAGATGAACAACTGACGGAGTTGTTGGCTACAGGTGCAACGTACACAGCACAGATGACAACCATACCATCCTATGTATATGTGAAGGATGCTGGCTCGTATAATGGATGGGTGGGGAAGAAGAGACTGACTTCAAATGCGTGGACGCGTAGCGACTTCTCTGAATCCTTGCTGTTTACAGTGAAGAAAGCATTGACGATCGACTCTCTATCAATCTATCCCAAGTCAGAATTAGATGCTGTGATACGGATCTTAGATGATCAGTCGGGTGAAGTGGTTGCAATAAAGAAGTATGAAAATTTATCTCCAGGAGAGAATCGTCTGGCGCTATCTGCCACCCTGTCGCCAGGGAAATATAGGATGGACGCCTTAGGAACGACAGCGCCTTTGTATCATTCCCATACAGATGAAGATATTCAATATCCATATGAGTTAGAAGACATTGTTTCTATTGATGGAACCTCACCAGCATGGCTTGCGAACAAACCATGGTATCTCTATTTTTACAATTGGAGAGTTTCGGTGGGAAACACGTGCGCGGCTACTCCTGTACCTTTGAAAAAACAGACCGTTTCAGCCGTTTCACTTGTACAAAAAAGCAAGATTGAGGTTTATCCTAAATTTACGGATGGAGACTTGCATATTGATGGATTGACGGGTAAGTCGAGGATAACAATATTCAATTGTAGTGGAAGGAAGAAATTGTATAGAAATATGAAACAAGAGAATGCCTATTTTAATGTGATGGAATGGAATTCAGGGGCATATTTGATACAGGTGGAAGATGAATCAGGAGTCTATTCTTTCCATTTCATTAAGTTCTGAAAAAAAAAGAAGAAAGGAGAGAGACAGAATGGGAAAAGGGGCAGAGTTGATGAAAAATTAAGATTTTTTTACTAATAAACTCATTATGTGCTAATAATTGTTTATCTTAGCAGTCGAATTTGTAAAACGTGAGATTATATTAGATAATTTATAAATTACAAAATATGAATGAACCAAAGACAAAGGGTGCGTGGAAAATAAAAACGCTCCTTTCTATTGCAGGAAAATTGCAATGGATGAAATTGGATAAAGCAGCTAAAGATTGTAAGAAAGCGCAAGAAAAGACATTACGTCAGATTTTGGATTATG
Organism: Paludibacteraceae bacterium; assembly: GCA_017430235.1. GTDB lineage: Bacteria > Bacteroidota > Bacteroidia > Bacteroidales > Paludibacteraceae > UBA1181. The sequence goes on from JAFRNH010000004.1 coordinate 5,327, forward strand.
CAAAGGATTCCGTATATGGAAAGGAGCATAATTTCGCAAAAATATTAGAAGCTCAAACACCAGAGGAGTTGTTTAAGAGATATCAAGAGAATGTTAAACCTAACGACTACGAAGATTTTCGTCCGTATGTAGAGCGTCACAAACAAGGAGAGCCAAATGTGCTTTTCCCAGGAAAGCCTAAGATGTACGCTACAACATCAGGTACGACAAGCGAACCTAAGTGGATTCCTATCACAGAAGAATATTATTCCAATATTTATAGCAAGATGACCAAGGTATGGTTGTATTCTTTTATTAAGAATAGACCTAAAACATTCGAAGGTCAGATTGTTTCTATTGTAGGAAAGGCAATCGAAGGAGCTGCTCCGGATGGAACTGTATATGGATCTGTTTCTGGTGTGACACAACGTGATTGCCCTGAGTTCATCAAAGTAGCATATACTGCACCTGCTGATGTCTTTACGATTTCAGATTATAAAGCTCGTTATTATTGCATCATGCGTTTGGGTATTGAGCACAATGTACATTTGATTGTGACAGCCAACCCATCTACAATTGTAGAGATGCAGAAGAATGTAAATGAGTTCTATGATGATTATGTAGACGATATTGAGCATGGAACGATTAGTAGTAAGATCAATGTTCCTGAGGAGATTCGTCAAAACATTATCAAAGCAAAAAATCTTCAACCTAATCCAGAAAGAGCAAAAGAACTTCGTGAGTTGAAGGCTAAGTATGGCACAGTGCTTCCAAAGCATTATTGGCCAAACATGCAGATTTTGAACACATGGAAATGTGGTAATACTAAGTTCTATTTGGATAAGTTCAAAGACTCTTTCCCTCCTCAGATGATGCACCAAGAATTTAGTTATTTCTCATCTGAGTGCCGTGCCGGATTGGTGTTGGACGAGACAAACGGAACAGTTCTTTTCCCTCACATGCACTATTTTGAGTTTGTGGAGGAACATGATATAGAGAGTGCAAATCCTAAGTTCTTGCAATTGCATGAATTGGAAATTGGCAAACGCTATTGCCCATACGTAACCACATGGGCTGGACTTTACCGCTATACAATGAGCGATTTGCTTGAAGTAGAGGGTTATTATGGCACAATTCCAAAGGTACACATGGTTCAAAAGATCAATGGTATTGTCACAATGACGGGAGAGAAACTTCACGAGACTCAGTTTACGAGTGCTGTTGAGGAGACTGCCAAGGAGTTGAATATGCCAGTTAAATTCTTTATTGGATTTGCAGATTTGAGTGTTTCTGCATACCACTTCTATTATGAGTTTGAAGATGAAAATACGACTCAAGATCAGGCTGAAGAGTTCACTCGTTCCGTTGATGCTAAATTGAAGAAGAAGAATATGGAGTATGAGGCAAAACGTGATTCACTTCGTGTTCATGACCCTCTTACTCATATCTTAGTGTCCGAGTCGTTCGAGAAGTTCAAAGCTCGTTGTATCGATGAAGGAGCACGTGACGGTCAGTTTAAGTTGAATTTGTTGCTTCAGGATGAGAATCGCCACGCTAAGTTTAAGGACCTGGTTAAGAAATGAACATTGATTTAAGTAAAGTACGTGCCGTCGTCTTTGATCTCGACGGCACGTTATATGACAACAGCCGCTTCCCTTTTTGGTTAGTATCCTCAAGGGTGGCGGATGCTTTTGTTTTTAGTGCGGAAAGAAAAGTTAGAAGACAGATGAAGGGTGTCGATTTAGATAACTCGGATGCATTCTACGATTCGTTCTTTTCTCATATATCTGACCGCTCTCGTTTCTCTCCTGAGGAGGCACGTGATTGGTATTGGACTACCTATATGAATCTCTTTCCTCGTATTTTGCGGAAGCATTACAAGCCGAATGATGGGGTGGAAGAAGTGTTCTCCTTCTTAAATGAGAAAAACATCCCTTCTGCTATTTATTCTGATTATCCATTGGTGAAGGAACGATTTGAGGCATTGGGATTGTCTAGTGATATCTGTGAGAATTATTGGTCTGCACCTGATATGGGTGCATTTAAGCCTGCTATTCGTCCGATGCATGAAATAGCCTCTGCTATGGGCGTTGAGGCGGATGAACTGTTGGTTGTGGGAGATCGTGTCGACACGGATGGAAAGTCGGCTTTCTCTTGTGGCGCTCAGTTTATTCATATTCTAAAGAAGAAAAATTCGAAGGATCCTTCCACTGCCTATGTGTCAATGCATTGGGATGAATTCGTTCGATTTATCATGGATTGGGAATGAAACAGAAGTTCCCATTAATACTACTCATATTGTTATCTATTGCCTTTGTCGTTTCGGCAATAGATATTCAAGATACGTGGTTGACATGGTTGCTGGAGTCAATGCCTGTGATCATAACAGTCCCTATTTTGATATTTAGTTATAAAAAATTTACCTTTTCGAATTTTGCTTATCTCCTGATTTTTATTCATTCTCTATTATTATTGTACGGAGCCCATTATTCGTACGCCAAGGTGCCTCTTGGCTATTGGATGGAGGACCTCTTTGGCTTTACGCGTAACAATTATGATAAAATTGGTCATTTCATGCAAGGCTTTGGCCCGGTGATTTATGCACGGGAACTCTTTTTGCGTTGTACACCTATGAATAGAGGACGTTGGGCATCGTTCGCCTCATTCTGTGTGGCAATGACGGTCTCAGCTCTTTATGAGATTATTGAATGGGCAGCATCTATGACCAATCCGGAAGACACAGAAGCCTTTTTGGGAATGCAGGGTTATATTTGGGATACACAGACGGATATGTTTATGTGTATGATAGGTTCGTTACTCGCATTAACGCTCTTTTCCTCACTCCATGATAAATCGATGGGACGTGTTGAGGCGTAAGAAATCATTGGATATTATTTGTTAGATATATAAAAAAAAGAGACAGCATTGATTTAGCTGTCCCTGTTTTTGTGTTGTGATTTATGGATTTTTATCCGTTATCATTAGGTTGTACGCTTGGCCATGGATTTTCGATGATGCCAGCCATTTCACACATCTTCGCATGTACACGTGTTCTCAGCTCGTCTACGGCCTCTTTCCTTGGCATGTCGAAGTTAGGATAGATAGGCTCTCCGATGCGGCAAGTGTAAAGAGGTTCTTTTTTGTTGAATAATTTGTAAAGACCAGTTCTTTCTCTATAAACGATCACCATAGGGATGATAGGAATTTTGTACTTATAGGCAAAGATGAAAGCTCCTTTGCGGAAAGGACGGAGCGGTTTGTAATTGTTCCATCTGCACTCTTCTGGGAAGACGTGAATCCAAGCTTTCCTTTCGTGTAGTTCGTCGAATGCCTCGTTGAACTTTTTGAGGGCGCTCATTGTTTTGGGAACAGGGATACCGCAGGTGTGACGCATTTTGTCGCGAACCTTTGTTTGAAAGTTGTCAGCCCATGCAGGATACCATAGGTTGGATTGTCCGGAACCCGCCCAAACAGTGATGAAGTCCCACGAATATGCGTGATTGCAGACTGTGACAGCACCGTCGGTCAATTCTTTTTTGTATTTCTTTAGATTCTCTTTTCCTTCGTATCTCATGCCATAGTAGACAGGATTGAACCATTTGCATACTGTATAGAAACGGAAGGAGGCCCAGAAGTGTCCCAACTTCCATTTCCATGATTTATCTATATAGGGATAATTTTCGTCAAAAACCTCGTTGTATATATTTTCATAGGTCAACTTGTGAACGAAGGGATCGTCTTCAGGAAAGGTGTCCTCTACATCAGGAATGTATTCTCCTTCCTTCACCTTCATCATTTTGTACCGCTTATTTTCTAAACATGAACTCATAAGTGAAAAATTAAATGTTAATGAAAGAAACTAGCTATAAAGCTCTTAAAAAAGGATTGTTCTCCTTTTCGAATTTTATGGTTGAAGGACATCCGTGACCGCTATATATGGCGGTGTTGTCAGGGAGTGTCAACAATTTCGTTTTTATGCTGTTGATTAATGTTTCGTAGTTGCCTCGGTGCAAGTCGGTTCGACCGATGCCACCTTGTAGAATGGTGTCGCCCACGAAGACGCACTCTTCTTTTGGAAGATAGAAGGCAAGTCCGCCAGGAGAGTGCCCTGGAACTGCCAACACATGTAGTTCGAGAGAACCCAACGTGATTATATCACCATCTTTGATGTAACCTTGAAGAGGAAGCGCATCGTCGTCCATCGGCATTCCAAAAAGAACTAATAAGTCTTGATAATGATTTAGAAAGAAGTTGTCTTCTTTGGCTCCGTAAGCGCCAATACCGTATTTTTCTTGGATGAAACGATTTCCATAGACATGATCAAAATGCAGGTGAGTATTTAAAAGCTTACAAAGATTCAAGTGGTTTTCTTCTACGTATTGTGCGAATCGATTCCTTTCATCTTTGCTTTGACAACCTGGATCTATGACGATTGTATCGTTGGTTGCTTCGTCGGTTAATAAATATGTATTAACTTGTAATTGGTTGAAAACAAATGTTTTAAGTCTCATCTTGAGTGTTTCCTCTTTTTAGTTTGATTTGTCCATGCAAAGATATAATTATTTTGTTTTTTTTGTGTAAATTTGCGTCGTTAAGTTTATGCATAAAAAAAAATAAGATGAGTGTATCAGATTTGAGTGAACAGGAGATCCTTCGCCGTGAGAGCTTGAAGGCACTGAAAAACATGGGAATAGATCCCTATCCTGCTGCAGAATATGTTGTCTCAGCGCATTCCACAGATATAAAAGCCGAGTTTAATGATGACGCACCCAAACGTGAAGTGACGGTAGCTGGACGTATCATGTCTCGTCGTATCATGGGTAAGGCTTCATTTATGGAGTTGCAGGATAGCAAGGGACGTATTCAGATTTATATCTCCCGTGATGAAATTTGTCCAGATGAAAACAAAGATTTGTACAATGTTGTATTCAAAAAATTGTTGGACATTGGTGATTTCATTGGAATCAAGGGATATGTTTTCCGTACGCAGATGGGTGAAATTTCTGTTCATGCAGCTGAACTAACTGTTTTGAGCAAGTCATTGCGTCCATTGCCAATCGTTAAGTATAAAGATGGTGTGGCATACGATGCGTTTGAAGATCCTGAGTTGAGATATCGTCAGCGTTATGTTGATTTGGTGGTGAACGATGGCGTCAAGGATATATTTTTGAAACGAGCAAGAATCGTTAAGTCTTTGCGTGACCAATTGGATGCTGCAGGTTATACTGAGGTGGAAACTCCTATTCTACAGTCTCTTGCTGGTGGTGCGGCTGCTCGTCCGTTCATCACACATCACAATACATTGGATGTTGATTTGTATCTTCGTATAGCCACTGAGTTGTATTTGAAGAGATTGATTGTTGGTGGTTTCGAAGGAGTTTTTGAAATTGGTAAGAACTTCCGTAACGAAGGTATGGATAAAACTCACAATCCAGAGTTTACTTGTATGGAGTTGTACGTGCAGTACAAAGATTACAACTGGATGATGAGTTTCACTGAAAAATTATTAGAGAATATATGTATCGCTGCCAATGGTTGCAGTGAAACGAAAGTGGGGGATAATGTGATTAGCTTTAAAGCCCCATATAAGAGAATATCTATTTTGGATTCTATCAAAGAGAAGACAGGATACGACTTGGAGGGTAAATCTGAGGATGAAATCCGTCAGGTATGTAAGGCCTTGAAAATGGAGATCGATGATACCATGGGAAAAGGTAAACTGATTGATGAAATCTTTGGAGAGTTCTGTGAAGGTACTTATATCCAACCTACATTTATTACAGATTATCCAGTTGAGATGTCTCCTTTAACCAAAATGCATCGTTCTAAACCAGGATTGACAGAGCGATTTGAGTTGATGGTGAATGGAAAAGAGTTGGCAAATGCATATTCTGAGTTGAATGATCCGATAGATCAGATGGAACGTTTCCAAGAACAACTTCGTCTTTCTGAAAAGGGTGATGATGAAGCAATGTTTATTGACCACGACTTTGTTCGCGCATTGGAGTATGGTATGCCTCCAACATCAGGTATCGGAATCGGTATCGACCGTTTGGTTATGTTGATGACAGGTCAGACTACAATTCAAGAAGTATTGTTCTTCCCACAGATGCGTCCTGAGAAGAAAGCACAGGCAAAAGAAGAAACGGATTCTAAAGAGTAAGAATATATTATGGAGAAAACACCAAAGATAGCCGTAATGGGTGGTGGAAGCTGGGCCACTGCAATCGCAAAGATTTGCATGGAACAGGGGGATATCTGTTGGTATATGCGTCGCGAGGAACAAATAGAGGATTTCAAAAAGCATAAGCATAATCCATCTTATTTGTCCACTGTCCAGTTTGATACAGAGCGTATCTTCTTCTCTTCGAATATCAATGAGATAGTAAAGAAGTCAGACATCCTGATTTTTGCTACTCCTTCCCCTTTCTTGAAACAACATTTAAAGAAGTTGAGAGCTTCTCTGAAGAATAAAATTGTTGTTTCTGCCATTAAAGGTATCGTTCCTGATGAGAATTTGAATGTCTCGGAATATTTCCATCGCATTTATAATGTGCCAAAAGATAATTTGTTGGTTATTTCTGGTCCTTCTCATGCAGAGGAGGTGGCCATGGAACATTTAACCTATCTTATGATTGGTGGTCATTGTAGAGATAAGGCTAAGCAGTTGGCTGAAATGTTGCAATGTCACTACGTGAAGACTTCTGTGGTGGATGATGTATATGGATTGGAATATGCCTCTGTCTTGAAGAATGTTTATGCAATAGCAGCTGGTATTTGTCATGGACTAAAGTATGGCGATAATTTCCAGGCTGTATTGGTTTCCAATGCGATTCAAGAGATGAACCGATTCTTAAACATTGTGGATGAGAAGCAACGAAACATCAATGAGTCGGCTTACTTGGGCGATTTGTTGGTGACATCCTATTCGAAATTCAGTCGTAACCGTACGTTTGGTACGATGATCGGAAAAGGCTATTCTGTAAAAACCGCTCAGTTGGAGATGGAGATGATTGCTGAGGGATATTATGGTACAAAGTGTATCTATGAGATCAATAAAGGATATAAGGTGAACATGCCTATCTTGAATGCAGTTTACAATATACTTTATGGAAAGATATCCCCTGCCATTGAAATCAAGGTGTTAAGTGGATTAATGAGGTAAAAATATTAAATTAAATACGTATAAAATGGAGAACATTAAGTTAAACATTGAGAACGCTTTTGCTTGCGATTCAGTTTTCGTTACAAAGCAAAGTGTAAATGCATACGATGCAAAGGTAAAAGAGTGCATGGAAATGTTGCATGCTGGTACTGGACTAGGAAATGACTTCTTAGGATGGTTGACATTGCCAAGTTCAATCACTGAAAAGTTCATGGACGAAGTGATTGCAACAGCTAATGATTTGAGAAAAAGTTGCGACGTAGTTGTTGTAGCTGGTATCGGTGGCTCTTACCTTGGAGCTCGTGCAGTTATCGACGCTTTGTCTAACGCTTTCTCTGCATTCCAAAAGAGCAAAAAGAACCCTGCTATCGTATTCGCAGGTAACAATATCAGTGAGGATTATTTGGCTGAATTGTCATCTTTCTTGAAAAGAAAACAATTTGGTATCATCAATATCTCTAAGTCAGGAACAACAACAGAGACAGCTTTGGCATTCCGCCTTTTGAAGACTCAATTAGAGGAGCAAGTAGGTAAAAAAGAGGCTCAAAAACGTATTGTAGCTGTAACAGATGCTGCTAAGGGTGCATTGCGTAAATTGGCTACTCAAGAGGGATACAAGACATTTGTTATTCCTGATAATGTAGGTGGACGTTTCTCTGTGTTGACTCCAGTTGGTTTGTTGCCAATCGCAGTAGCTGGTTTCGATATTAAGAAATTGGTAGCAGGTGCTGCTTCTATGGAAAAACTTTGCGGAAAGGATGTTCCTTTCTCAAAGAACCCTGCTGCTCAATATGCAGCTGTTCGTAACGAGTTGTATCAAAAAGGTAAGAAGATTGAAATCTTGGTTAACTATCATCCAAAATTGCACTATATCGGAGAGTGGTGGAAACAATTGTATGGAGAGTCTGAAGGTAAAGATTTGAAGGGTATCTTCCCTGCAGCAGTTGATTTCTCAACAGATCTTCACTCAATGGGACAATGGATTCAAGAGGGTGAGCGTTCTATCTTCGAGACAGTAATCTCAATCAAGAGACCTAACAAGAAATTGGTTGTTCCAGAGGATAAAGACAACTTGGACGGTTTGAACTTCTTGGCAGGAAAACGTGTTGATGAAGTGAACAAAATGGCTGAGTTGGGTGTTGTGTTTGCTCATGTTGACGGACAAGTTCCTAACTTGCATATCGATATGCCATCTTTGAATGAGTATTACATTGGTCAATTGTTCTACTTCTTCGAGAAGGCTTGTGGTATCAGCGGTTATCTTCTTGGAGTGAATCCATTCAACCAACCAGGTGTTGAGGCTTACAAGAAAAACATGTTTGCTTTGTTAGGAAAGCCAGGTTATGAAAAAGAAACCGAGGCAATGAAAGCTAGAATTAATAAATAATTCGTGTTGAACGCGCGTTTATTATAATCTAAAGAGACTGTGTCTGTGAATGATTTTGCAGACGTGGTCTCTTTTCTTTATTTGTATATGGAAGCATTTATTCAGTGGTGTTTGGATAATCTGAATTATTGGACAGTAGCTTTATTGATGGCTATTGAGAGTTCTTTTATTCCATTCCCTTCAGAGATTGTTGTGCCTCCTGCTGCTTATAAGGCGGCTGCGGGGGAACTTAATTTGTTCGGCGTAATTGTTGCCGCAACTTTTGGCGCTATATGTGGTGCCATTGTAAATTATGCCATCTCTTACAAATTAGGACGTCCATTTGTTTATTGGTTTGTTAATACCAAGTTTGGACACATGTGCTTATTGTCTCAGGAGAAGATGGAACGTGCAGAGTCTTATTTCAGAGAGCATGGGGTCTCTTCTACATTGGTGGGAAGATTGGTTCCCGCTGTTCGTCAGCTAATATCCATACCTGCTGGATTGTCTAAGATGAATTTCTTTAAGTTTATCCTGTTCACGGCTATAGGTGCGACACTGTGGAATTCTGTTTTGGCATTTATTGGCTACGCACTTCATGCAGCTGTGCCTAAAGATCAGCTTGCTTCTGCCGTGAGTGAATACAAACCTTATTTGACAATAGGTGGAGTGGCATTGTTCTTACTGTTCGTCTCCTATTTGGTCATTTCAGGTATTATCAAGAAAAAGAAAGGGTCAACATCAATTAATCAATAAATAAATAATCATGAAAAACAGAAACATTATTGGCAAATATTCTTGCTTGGCATTTGTTGCCATAATAGGATTGTCTGCTTGTCGTTCTAAAACAGAAACGACTCCTGAGAAAGAAGAGGTAAAGGATACAGCTGCTGTCGTATGCTCGGTTGCTCCTACCTATACGATTACTGAGGCTGTACAAGATTCTATCGCATTGTCAACGCCTTCAGTTCATTCATCCGTATCGTTGATTGATGCATTATCTAATCGTCGTACGGTTCGCTCTTACTCATCTGAACCTTTGTCAGATCAACAAATCTCTGATATGCTTTGGAGTATTTGTGGTGTTAATCGTGAGGATGGTAAGTTGACTGCTCCTACTGCTCGTAATGCACAAGAGATTGACGTTTATCTATATACGACAAAGGCTATCTACTATTATCAGAAATCTGGTCACTCCTTGAAATTGGTGAAAGAGGGTGACTTCCGCCAAAAGGCAGGAACACAACCATTCTATAGTCAAGCTCCTATCGCTATCACTTTCGTGGCTGATTTCAATAAGATGGCTGATTTTGATGAGGAAGGAAAACAATTTTATTCAGCAACGGATGCGGGATATGTAAGTCAAAATCTTTATCTTTATTGCGCTGCTTCTGGTTTGGCTACTGTCGCTTGCGGTAGTATCGACCGACCACAGATTCTTGAGACACTTGGCTTGACAAATGCTAAACCAATCTTGTCTCATCCAGTAGGTTTCGAAAAATAAATAAATACAGATGAAAGGTAAATTCATTGTGATTGAAGGTGTGGATGGATGCGGAAAATCCACGCAACTTTCACTTATGAGTCAGACATACGAGAAAATGGGTGTGCTTTGCAAGTACATCCATTTTCCTATGCTAAATCAAGGATTGTATGGCACAATGGTGGCTGAGTTCCTCCGTGGTGAATATGGCTCTATCGATCAGGTACACCCTAAGTTGGTGGCCCTTCTGTTTGCCAATGATCGTATGGAACATATTGCGACGATTAACGAGTGGCTCGATAAAGGCTATGTTGTGCTTGCTGATCGATTTGTCTATTCCAACATCGCTTATCAATGTGCTAAATTGAAATCAGCAGAGGAGAAACAACTCCTGAAACAGTGGATTTTACAATATGAGTTTGAACATAATCGGTTGCCTGTGCCTGATTGCTCCTTCTTCCTGAATGTTCCATTCTCTTTCGTTAAAAAGACTTTGGAAGCTAACCGTGAAGGCGAGGAACGTGCTTATCTGAACGGAAAGCAAGATATCCATGAACAATCCATGGACTTTCAAAAACAGGTGTATGATGAGTATCAGAAACTGATAGAGGAACAACCGACGTTCATTAATATTGAATGTTTTAACTCGAAGGGCGAATTCTTGCCAAAAGAGACTATTCATCAGATGATGATGGATCATCTGAGGTGAGTTCTTAATTAAGGGATTATGAAAGAAACGAAGATAGCTGTTATTGGACTTGGTTATGTGGGATTGCCATTAGCCCGTCTGTTTTCATCTAAGTATCCAACCATAGGTTATGATCAGAATGAGAAACGCGTCTCTTCAATCATGAACGGACACGATGATACGTTGGAGGTGTCTGACGAATTGCTGCGTGAGGCGTTGGATAAAAACGCTTTTGTTTGTACTTCTGATATCGAAAAAATCAGGGATTGTAACTTCTACGTGGTAGCTGTTCCAACTCCTGTTGATACTTATAATCGTCCTAACTTGCAACCTTTGCTGAGTGCAAGTAAGACGGTTGGTGAGGTGATTAATAAAGGCGATGTGGTGGTCTATGAGTCTACGGTTTATCCTGGCGTGACCGAAGAGGAGTGCGTTCCTAAGGTGGAGGAGGTGTCGGGACTTCGTTTCAATAAGGATTTCTTTGTGGGATACTCTCCTGAACGAATCAATCCCGGTGATAAACTTCATACTGTGGAGAAGATCAAAAAGGTTACTTCTGGTTCAACTCCTGAAATCGCAGATTATGTGGATGAGGTCTACTCATCTGTCCTAATAAATGGCACGTTTAAGGCTTCCTCTATTAAGGTGGCGGAAGCTTCCAAGATTATAGAAAATTCCCAACGTGATGTCAACATTGCGTTTATGAATGAATTGGCACGTATCTTCAATGCTATGGGTATCGATACCAATGACGTGATAGAGGCGGCTGCCACTAAGTGGAATTTTATTAAGATGAAACCTGGATTGGTAGGTGGACATTGCATTAGCGTTGACCCTTACTACTTGATTCAGAAAGCTCAGGTGTATGGTGTCCTTCCTCATATCATGACTAATGCTCGTCGACTGAACGATGGTATGGGTGAATATGTGGCTAATCGTGTGATTCGTTGCATGAACAAGAAGGGTGTCCTTGTGAAAGATGCTAACATCTTATTGCTGGGAATCACTTTTAAGGAGAATTGTCCGGACATCCGTAATACAAAGGTGTTGGATATCTACTATACATTGAAGGAATATACGTCCAACATTACTATCTATGATCCGTGGGCAAGCAAAGAAAGCATTGCTACTGAATATGGAATAGAGATTACTAATACAATGCCTACTGATCGTTATGATGCTGTTGTGTTGGCAGTTGCACATCATGAATTTGCCAATTTGAAGTTGCGATCTCTTCTAAAAGAGCCTTCTTTAGGGGTTGTCTATGATGTGAAGAGTGTTGCTCCACGCGAAGAGGTGGACGAAAGATTATAAACCTTACTGTATGAGTCGCCAAAGAATATATCTCTGTTTGGCTCACATGAGTGAGTTGGGTATGGAACAAAAATTTGTTCAGGAGGCATTCGACACGAATTGGGTGACTCCGTTAGGTCCCAATGTAACTGCTTTTGAACACGATTTGGAGCAATGGCTCGTCTCCAATGGCTCATCATCCAAATATGTGACGGCACTCTCTTCTGGTACTGCAGCTTTGCATCTGGCATTGTTGATGAGCGGTGTACAAAAAGATGACGAGGTGATCTGCCAAAGTTTTACATTCTGTGCATCCGCCAATCCGATTGTTTATTTAGGCGCTCGTCCCGTTTTTGTTGATTCGGAAAAGGAAAGCTGGAACATGAGCCCCTCCTTGCTAAAACGGGCAATAGAGGAGCGAATATCAGTTACAGGAAAGAAACCTAAGGCGATTGTGGTGACGCATCTGTATGGTATGCCTGCCAAGATACGTGAGATAGCCGAATTGTCAAAATCTTATGAGATACCATTGATAGAAGATGCAGCAGAGGCTTTGGGCTCATCTTATGATGGACGTCCTTGTGGTACATGGGGCGACTTTGGTGTCTTCTCCTTTAATGGGAATAAGATGATTACCACCTCGGGAGGAGGTGCTTTGGTCTCTTCAAGTGAGGAGTTGAAGCAACAGGCGACATTTTTGGCAACGCAAGCGCGTGACTCTTTCCCGTACTATCATCATACTCAAATAGGTTACAACTATAGGTTATCGAATGTATGCGCGGGTATAGGACGTGGACAGATGACTGTTTTGAATGAACATATAGCTCATCATCGTCGGGTGGCGTCTATCTACAAAGAGGCTTTTGCTTCTGTGGATGGGATTGAATATCATGATGCTCCGTCGCCACTGCATTTTTCAAACTTTTGGTTGAGTACCATCTTGTTAGCTCCTTCCTTGCATATTGTTGGACAACAAAACAAGAATGATATTGATGCTCCTAACGATAATGTGGAAGCGCTTCGTCTCGCTTTGGAAAAGGAGCAAGTGGAGAGTCGCCCGTTATGGAAACCAATGCACCTTCAACCTATATATAGAGAATCGCCTGTGTATGAAGATGGCATTGCAACTCAGCTCTTTCGTTGCGGACTATGTTTGCCATCTGGTCCTTGTGTGAGCGATGAGGGTGTGAGACGAGTGGTGGATATCATTCGCTTATCAATAAAATAAGCAGAGCAAAAGAAAATAATAGTTGAAAGAGTTGGCATTCTTGTTTTTGTTTCTTAAATTTGCACCGCATTTAGCGATTGCCTTATGGTGTAATGGTAGCACATCAGTTTCTGGCACTGCTTGTCCGGGTTCGAATCCTGGTAAGGCAACAAAAGATAATAAATAACCTGCTGAATTTCTGTGGGTTATTTTTTTTGTATGTTTTGTTTCAATTTTTAATTATCCAATCTTCCAACCATTTATTCAAGTTTGTTTCTTATCCCACTTTTTTATTATTATATTTGTTAGCAGTAACAGTGAATGTGTAGCTATTGCAATGATAGATATGCTTTAAAAAGATGAGATTATGAGAGTGATTCCTTCTTCTGAATTGATTATAAATGCAGATGGCTCTATTTTCCATTTGCATCTGAAGCCAGAACAATTGGCTGATAAAGTGATACTAGTCGGTGATCCAGGTCGTGTGGATATGGTGGCAAGCTATTTTGATGAGAAAGAATGTGAGGTGAGTAGCCGCGAGTTCCATACCATCACGGGTAAACTGAATGGTGAGCGCATATCCTGTGTGTCGCATGGTATTGGTACGGATAACATTGATATCGTGTTGACAGAGTTGGATGCTTTGAAGAATATTGATTTTGCCACAAGAACGGTAAAGCCTACGTATACACAGTTGACACTTGTACGTATAGGTACATCAGGTGGTTTGCAACCATTCTGTCCGGTTGGCTCTTATGTGGTGTCTCGTCGATCTATTGGTTTTGATGGATTGCTCAATTACTATGAGACACCAAATTCTGCGATTGATTTGGACTTTGAACAGGCTTTCTGTAAGCATGTGAATTGGAATCCCCGCTTGGCTGCTCCTTATGTTGTGTCGGCTGATGAGGGGCTGATTGCGCAGCTATGTGACGGAATGGTGATGGGTGTCACTATCTCGGCACCAGGATTCTATGGTCCACAGGGACGCTATGTTCGCATCCCATTGGCAGATCCTACGTTGAATGAGAAAATAGAGTCCTTTGATTATCATGGTGAGAAGATTACCAATTTTGAAATGGAGAGCTCTGCTGTGGCTGGCTTGGCAAAATTGTTGGGACATAAAGCGGTGACTATCTGTAATATAATTGCCGGACGTGTCGATAAAACCATGAATACAGAGTATAAGGGCTCTATGGAGGATTTAATAAAAATCGTCTTAACTCGTCTGACCAAATGATTGATGTGTCTCATCTTTCCTTTCGTTTTCCCTCGACTACGAAGTTGATTGTGGCAGTGAGTGGAGGTGCGGATTCGGTTGCCTTGCTTGATATCTTGCATCAGGCAGGATTCCCTTGTGTGGTTGCACATTGCAATTTTCATTTGCGTGGCGCGGAGTCGGACAGGGATGAGGCATTTGTTCGTTCATTGGCGAATCAGTATCACCTGCCATTTAGAAAGATTGATTTTCAGACATTGTCGTATGCGTTGATTAAATCCATTTCGATTGAGATGGCTGCGCGCGAGTTGCGCTATGATTGGTTTCGTCAACTGCTTGTTCGTGAAGGGGCGAAGGTGATAGCTGTTGCTCATCACTCGGATGATGTGATAGAGACATTCTTGATGAATATGTCTCGTGGCACGGGTATCAAGGGATTGACAGGAATCAAGGAACTGACGGATGATGTGTGGCGACCACTTTTGTCTGTTTCAAGAAAGGATATTAACGACTATTTGCAGGCAAGAGGGTTGTCTCATGTGGAGGATTCCACTAATGCAGATACGCTTTATACTCGCAATAAATTTAGAAATGAAATAATCCCTTCCCTTCAGTCTGCTTATCCGACATTTAAAAATAATTTGTTGAATACCATTGATAACTTAAGGCAGGCAGAGGATTTTATTCGACAACAATTGCAGGAGAAGAAAGATAAACTTTTGCTACAGCAAGACAATCTTCATTATATAATTCCATTGTCTTTGCTAAGAGAGGAGAAGTCTCTCCCTTTTCTGCTTTATGAATTCCTGACGCCATTTGGTTTTTCCTCTTCTACCATAGAGGATATCGAGAAATCGCTTTCGTCGGACCATCCCGGACATCGTTTTTATAATAAGAAGAAAAGTTGGATGTTAGTTCAAGAACGCGATCATCTGTTGATTCAGTCGATGAAAGGGGGAAATGAGAAGACCGAATATGTTATTAATGACATGGAGGACTTTCAGAATTTGCCGATTGCAATGAGTTGTCAGAAAATGCTAGTTTCGGATTGTCATATTCAAAAAGATGCTCTGCATTGTTATGTGGATCAAGCTAAGGTGACTTTCCCTTTGGTATTGAGACGATGGAGAAAAGGAGATTGGTTTATCCCTTTTGGTATGAAGGGGAAAAAGAAGTTGAGTGATTTCTTCATAGATCAGAAACTGACAAATGATGAGAAAGATTCTCTTTGGGTGTTAACCAATGGAGATAATATCGTTTGGATAGTGGGATATCGGTCAGATAACCGATATAGAATTATGGAAAACACTGAAAATGTATATGTTTTAGAATTTAAAAATAAAGAGTTATGAGTTGGGTCGATTGTTTTTGGAAATCATGGACACGATTTTCTGATTTTACATCGAAATCAGATCGTAAGGAGTTTTGGATATTTGCTCTGTTTAATATGGGCATATTTTTCCTGTTGTTCCTATTCGTTTCATATACCTTGTTGTCTAGTCAGACTGTTCAGAATCTTGTCACTGAATGTGTTGCGGTTGTCATGAATTTTTTTGACATAAAAAGTGCACCTGAATTCACGTGGAATATGGGAACTATTCTTATACCATGCACGATTATGATGGCATTCCTCTTGTCGGTATCCTGTTGGATCCTTTTTGTTAGTTGCCCAATCGTGTTGTTCCTATTGGTTTTGTTAGCCTTTGCAGCTCTTTTTGGGAAGGGTATATATCCACTTCAGGTCACGTTGATCTATTTGCTAGTGGTGATGATTCCATATCTGGCTTTGACAGTACGTCGTCTTCGTCATGCACGATGTAATTTGATTGTGATTGCCAGTCAGTTGATACCCGTAGTGGGACCTATTATGTATGTCTATTTTTTGTCGAAGCAAGGCACTGAATCCAACGAGGATGTTATAATTAAAAAAGAAGATAACAATGAATAGATCAGACAACATCCTGAATGGTCTGAACGAATCAACTGTGATTTACAAGTACTTCCCAATGAAGTACTTAAAGATTCTATTGCAGGATTGTCTGTTAAGAGTGGGACATACCTCTAAATGGGAAGATGTTTATGAGAATTTCTTCTTAAAGAATGAGTTTGTCTTCAGAAACTTATCTGGTAATGGAAAACGGTTAATTGGATGTGTATACGGACAGTCGTGGACCTTGCAGGGAGAGTCAGACGCCATGTGGCGAATCTATTCCAACAAGTACCGTGAAAGTTGCGCTGTGAGAATCAAAACTACGGTAGGCAAGTTGTTTTCGGTTATCTATCCGTTAGATAGTAAAAATCCTGTGCATGACACTTCTACTTTTATTGGTCGGGTTGACTATCTGACAGATGAGGAACTTATCAAATGGCAACAACGTTCTATCCCTGCATCTGAGATGATGCGGGTGATGATAGAATCATTCTTTGTGAAAAGAAAACCATTTGAACACGAACAAGAAGTGCGGATTATCAGAACGATTCCTGGTGATTTCTCTGATGTGGGTGTCGAATTCCTTGAGTTTGAAATTGATCCTCATCAGTTGATTGATGAGTTTGTTATTGAACCTCGTCTGACGGATGCCCAATGTGCGGAGGTACGTTCACAACTGATTGATTTGGGTGTTTCTCCAGAAAAAATTAGTCAGTCGGATTTATATCGATTTAAGCCCTCTCGAATAGTTATACAACCTTAATGAAACTGATCATTAGAAGATATGAAAAAGGCTTCCGCCTTTTTGAGTGGAAGCCTTTCTTATGTGGATGTTGCTTGTTACTTAGTCTCTTTCCTCCTAGTCCATAGAATGAACAGTACAAAGGTAATGATGGTGCAGATGGCACCTATCCCGTAACATATAGTTTGGGCTAATCCGAAAGAAAAGCAGAAGAATGTACTACTAACGCACGTCATAAATAAGGCAGGAAGCAGTGTGATATAAAAGAATTTCTTCTTGCTGTATAGGTAAACTGTGATTGCCCATAAGGTGAATACGGACAATGTTTGATTAGCCCATCCGAAGTAATTCCAGATCACATTAAATCCGTCAGGATTAGATATGTTGAAGAACAACAAAGCTATTGTGACTGCAAACATAGGAATGCAGATGTATAGTCTTTTGCTGATACTTTTTTGTTCCATGTGAAGGAATTCGGCAATGATGAGTCGAGCAGAACGTAGAGCAGTATCTCCGCTGGTGATAGGAGCTGCCACTACTCCCATTATAGCTAAGATACTACCAACGGTACCCAACCATCCTTGACTGACGGCGGTAACAACTTGTGGGGCTTGTAGTGTCGCTTCTTTACCTAATTCTGATGCACCACCTCCATAGAAGAAATACATGGATATGGTGGCCCAGATAAGTGCGACGACACCTTCTGTGATCATGCTTCCGTAGAAGATTGCACGACCATGTTTCTCATTGGTCATACAACGAGCCATCAATGGACTTTGGGTTGCATGGAATCCGCTAATCGCTCCACATGCTATGGTGATAAATAGGGCGGGGAATATATCTTTCCCGTTGAATGAGGCTGTGCTTATTCCTACATCATATAATTCGGGTAGCGATGGCCATTTGATTAATAAGTTGGCTCCTAAAGCGACGGCCATGAACAAAATAGCAAAGGCGAAGAATGGGTAAATCTTTCCAATGATTTTGTCGACTGGCAACATGGTAGCTATTATATAGTATATGAAAATGGCTGCACACCAGTAATATACAGTGCTGACAGCTTCTTTGTTGGCTATTTCAGAAGAACCGGTTATAAATTTATCGGTCATGTCACCTAGTATCAATGCCGGACTGTATACGAAAACAGCACCAACCATTACCATGAGGAATACTGTAAAGACTAACATCACTTTCTTGGTTCCATTGCCAAGATAGATACCAATCAGTTCTGGCAGTCCAGCTCCCTTATTACGGATTGACAACATGCCACTTAAATAATCATGAACTGCTCCGGCAAAAATGCATCCGAGAACAATCCAAAGGTAGGCTGCCGGACCAAACTTTGCACCTAGGATGGCACCAAAAATAGGTCCCGTACCGGCAATGTTCAAAAACTGAATCATGAAAATCTTCCATGTGGGTAGAGGAAGAAAATCCACACCGTCATTCTGACTAATGGCTGGTGTCACTCTTTCTGCATCTGGTGCAAAAATCTTTTCTACGAACTTTCCGTAAAAAAGGTAGCCTATTACTAAGGCTACAAGACTTACTAAAAATGTTACCATTGTTTATTGACTATTATTTATTGCAAAGATAATCATTTTATGTTTATCGTATCTTTTTCCAAAGCTTTATTAAAGGATGATTGATTTTTTCAATCTGAGGGTATTCTGTTTCTGTTGAGCCAAATTGTTTGTAATATTGTGCAATTGATGGCTGCATGCTTCCCTCAAAATCAAATCTTGATAATCCTTTCTGTTGGGCGAGAAGTATTCCGTGCCACACCAATAAGGAGGAGGCCCCCGAACTCTTTTCCTCATTGTCATATACTGGAATCATATAATAGGCAGTGGTTGAATCCCATGCCAGGAAAAGTGCCGCTAGGGTTTTACCTGTATGGTCGATGGCATACAATAATGCACCCATCTCTCGCTTCATTGCCTCTTCGCAAAGAGTAACCTCCACGTCTGGAAGATTCAAATTCTTCTCTCCTCGTTGTTTTAGACAGGATGTGTGAAATTGATAAAAGTCTGCTGCGCAATGCCCCTCTTTGACGACGATGCCATTCCGTTCAGCCTTTTTGATCTGTCTCTTTTGTGCGGAAGAAAACCTTTGAAAGATAGTCTCCGGTGATTGCTGAATGGATTCTATTACGTATGTGTGTCTGTGAGAAATCTTGTATTCTTTGTCAATCCATGGGTCTAAGAGAGTGGAGGAGGGGAAATATTGCATAAACCAATGCAAATTCAACTTTTCCACTTCGGAAATGATTTTGTTTGAGATTTCTTTGTCGGTAGCGACGTCGGATCTTGTCCATAGTCCGTTGCATTGCGACAGAAGTGGTTGCAGAACCATTCTGAATCCATATTTGCGAACAATTAAATAGGGGAGGAATGCAATGATTTCATTCTGCTCATTCCGTATTAGAAGAACGTCCCACTCTTTGTGACCAGCAACACATTGCATCCACCAAGCTTGTTGAAAGAGTGGAATTTCGGGGTGCTGTTGGCAAAAGGATAGGTATTGTTCTTTGTTCGTCATGGTAATAGGAAAAAAGAGACGAGTTTGACTCGTCTCTATGTTTTTTTTTATTCTCCAGCTAACAGAATGGACATGCATTCTTTAAGGGAATCTTTCCAATAAGGAACCTTCACTCCTGCTGTCTTGATTTTCTTTTTGTTGAGCACGCTATAAGCGGGGCGTTCTGCCTTGGTTGGGTATTCGTAACTTTCGATAGCACCAACAGTTGTCTTGTATCCAGCTATTTCGAAAATTGCTTTTGTGAAATCGTACCAACTGATGACACCTTCGTTTGAGAAATGGTAAGTGTCGAATCCTTTGAATCCTTTCTCTAATAGTGTCATGATGGCATAAGCAAGGTCTGTTGCGTAGGTAGGTGTGCCGATTTGATCGTATACCACGTTGAGGCTTTCGCGCTCATGACCCAGACGAAGCATTGTCTTTACAAAATTGTTGCCATATTCACTGTAAAGCCAAGCCGTTCTGATGACGATGGCGTCGCATCCAGTTTTCTCAACTTCTATTTCGCCGGCTCTCTTTGTCTTCCCGTATACACCGATTGGAGCAGTCTCGTCGCTCTCTTTCAGGGGCAGACTGCTCTTTCCACCAAAGACGTAGTCGGTGGATATGTGAACAAGTTTTGCACCCACTTCATGTGCGGCAATTGCTAGATTTTTCGGTCCGTCGATATTGATTTTCGCAGCTAACTCTTGGCAGTCTTCCGCCTTGTCTACCGCAGTAAATGCGGCGCAATTAATGATAGCGCCAATGGATTCTTTCTTGACGAGATCTCGTAGTAGATTTAAATCAGTGATATCCACTTCAGGAACATCTGTGAACAAAAATTTGTGCGCAGGATATTGAGTGGAAATCTTCTTTATGGAGCAGCCCAATTGGCCATTTCCCCCAGTAACCAATATATTCATTTTTTATATTATTTGAAAAGTTCAGCGTCTTTCAACAATGGATGTTTCTTGTCTTTTTCAGACAATAACATTTCTGACTCTTTGATTGGCCATTGTATGCCAATTTCAGGGTCGTTGTACATGATTCCGGCATCCGATTGGGGGGCATAAAGATTGTCCACCTTGTAGGTGAAGATAGCCTCTTGACTTAGAACGACAAAACCATGAGCGAAACCTCTTGGGATGAAGAGTTGCTTTTTGTTTTCCTCGCTTAATAAAACAGCAACGTGTTTGCCGAAGGTAGGAGAACTCTTTCGAATATCGATAGCCACATCCAAAACTTCTCCTTTGATGACGCGAACAAGTTTAGCTTGAGAGTGTTCGCCTTTTTGGTAGTGAAGTCCGCGAAGAACGCCATAGGAAGATTTGGATTCGTTGTCTTGGATAAAGTTCACTTTTCCCACATGCTCTTCAAATTCATTCTGTTTGAAGGCTTCCATGAAGTAGCCTCGACTATCATTAAAAACTTTGGGTTCGATTACCCAAACACCTTTAATTTCCTGTTCAGTGAAAATCATTTTATTTTATAGTAAAGATAAGATGTATTGACCATACTGCGTTTTTGCTAGTTTGTTTCCTAGAATGCGAAGTTGGTCATCGTTAATCCATTTATTACGCCATGCAATTTCCTCGATGCATGCGATGTAGTATCCTTGTCTTTTCTGAATAGTTTCAACAAAGTTGCTGGCTTCCAACAGGGAATCACAGTTTCCCGTGTCCAACCAAGCAAAACCACGTCCGAACAATTCTACATGCAATGTTTTTTCTGCCAAGTATAGTTTGTTGAGGTCAGTGATTTCATATTCTCCACGTGCGGAAGGCTGTATGCTTGCAGCTTTCTCGGTAACTGTTTTGTCGTAAAAGTACAAGCCAGGAACCGCATAGTTGGATTTTGGCTTTTTCGGTTTCTCCTCTAAGGAGATGACATTGCCATCATTGTCAAATTCAACCACACCGTAAGCAGTTGGGTCTTTCACGTAGTAGCCGAATATAGTTGCACCTGTTTTTGTGTTTGCTGCTTTTTTCAGCATTGCGGAGAAGTTTTGCCCGTAGAAAAGATTGTCTCCCAATATAAGACAACCAGCTTCGCCATTAAGGAATTCTTTTCCTAAAACAAATGCTTGGGCTAGACCGTTTGGATTCTCCTGTATTTTGTAACTAAATGACATGCCCAAATCGCCTCCGTCGCCCAATAATTGTTGAAACATGGGAAGATCCCTAGGGGTGGAGATAATCAACACTTCGCGAATGCCTGCTAACATAAGTGTGGACAGTGGATAGTAAATCATTGGCTTGTCATATACAGGCATAATTTGCTTGGATATGGCTTTAGAAAGAGGATATAGGCGCGTTGCGCTTCCTCCTGCTAGTATAATTCCTTTCATAATTTCTCCTTTATTTCTGTTTTTTCAGAAGAACCGTTTCAATAGCGTTTTTTAATTCGTTCTTTGACATTGCTCCGCGGGCCATTTGTGCTTGTCCATCTTGCGGAATAAATACTAATAAAGGAATAGATGTGGCACCAAACATTCTTCCTAATTCTCTCTCTTTGTCCACATCAATTTTGTAAATATAGATTTGTCCTTTGTACTCGTTTGCTAATTCGTCTAAGTAAGGAGAAATCATTCTACATGGACCACACCAAGTTGCATAAAAGTCCAAAATGCATGGTTTGTCTCCCAAGTATTTCCATTCGTTAGCGTTAACATCGGCAACTTTTTGGTTGAACTCGGCATTATTTATATGAATTACTTTTCCTTCTTTGTCACTTTTCGCATCTTTGTTTGCTGCACAAACACATGAAGAAATTCCGACTAGGAAACAAAGGACAGCTGTTTTAAATATACTATTTCTCATATCAGATAAGTTTTGTTCGTAAAATTTCCCCAAAAGTACTATTTATATTTCAAAAAGAGGCCCTTTTCTGAAAATCTTTTAATTCATTATGTTAAAAAAGATGTAAACAAGGTGTCTAACTATCCTAAAAAAGATTATCTTTGCAATAAAAATTAGTCAACGCAACTGTCATTATGTATGTCAGAATATTTTGGTAACATATTTAAATCCTTTATTGATTATTGTTCGAGCAAGACATATTCGCGATGGATCGTTTTGTTGCTAGACTTATTCATTGTTCTTTCTTCCTTCCTTTTCATCGTGTTCGTTGCAGGGTGTACGTCATCCTCATTGCCTACTTTAGATGTTTTGGGGAAAATGTTTGCGGTTTTATTTCTTTACGTTTTTTCTTTTATATTTATAAAACCGTATTATAGCATGATTCGCCACTCTGGCGTACGTGATATTACTCAGATAATAAAAGCCAATCTCTTGGTTCTCGCATTGTATTTTTTGTTGAAGTTGAGTGCCTTTGTTATTCGAGATTTGGATTTCTATTTGTTGTCTTTCCCTGAAATGCTTTTCGAAATATGTATTGTGATCATTGCAATGATTATATACAGAATCGGGGTGAAATTGTTTTATTCGGATTTTGATTATGGACATAAGAATGTTTGCTCGAATGTCATTATATATGGAGCAGGAAGCGTAGGCGTCGTTGTGAATGATGCATTAAAGCAACAGGAGGGAATGTGCAATCATGTGGTTTCCTTCGTAGACGATAACCGCAGTAAAATGAATAAAACGATTGATGGTATTCCAATTTTGCCAGTGGATGAGGTTCTGACTCCTGCTTATGTGAAAAAGGAAAATATCGATTGCTTGATACTTGCTGTCCCAAAGATATCTGCAAGCAAGCGACAAACGATTATCAATCGTGCACTGAATTTGAATCTTAAAGTGAAGTCGGTGCCCGCAATTGAATCGTGGATTTATGACAATTTCACACCTAATCAATTGGAGAATGTTAAGATAGAGGATTTGTTGGAGCGTGATCCGATTGTTCTGAATGATGGAAATATGAACAAGGAGATTGCTGGTAAGATCGTTTTGGTGACAGGTGCAGCAGGGTCTATCGGAAGTGAAATTGTTCGTCAGATCATGAAATACAATCCGAAAAAAATCATTGCGTTGGATCAGGCGGAAACATCTTTGTTTGACTTGCAGTTTGAAATCAAAAATTCAGAAGTTTATAAAAAATACTTAACCCGAATCGAGATTGTTATTGCGGATGTGAAAGATGCCATTTTCATAGATTCCGTATTTGCCAAATATCATCCTGATTTAATCTATCATGCTGCTGCTTATAAACATGTCCCTCTAATGGAGGAGAACCCTTACGAGGCAACCTTGATAAATGTGTTTGGTACTAAAGTGGTCGCAGAGACGGCTATCAAATATCATGTGAATAAGTTTGTGATGATATCGACAGACAAAGCGGTGAATCCAACCAACGTGATGGGTGCCACTAAACGTCTTGCCGAAATCTTTGTTCAAAGTCGATCCTCCGAAGTAACCTCTTTTGTCACAACGCGCTTTGGTAATGTGTTGGGCTCTAACGGGTCGGTTATACCTTTGTTCCATAAACAATTGGCACTTGGCGGACCGCTTACAGTGACGCATAAGGATATTATTCGATATTTTATGACGATTCCAGAAGCAACAAGCCTCGTGTTGGAAGCAGGTGCGATTGGTCATGATGGAGACATTTTCGTTTTTGACATGGGTCAGCCTGTGAAGATATATGATATGGCGAGAAATATGATCCGATTGTCTAAGGCAACCGGAGTGGAAATTAAAGAAATCGGTCTTCGCCCAGGAGAAAAATTGTATGAGGAACTTCTTTCTAACAAAGAAAATGTAATACCAACCGAACATCCTAAAATTATGCATGCTAAGGTGAGTCGTTACGAAAGAAGTGTTGTGGATAAATATATGGAGGAGTTGCATGTCGTATTGAATGGTTGCAATTCGATGAGCATCGTTGCGAAAATAAAAGAATTTTTGCCTGAGTATATAAGTAACAACAGTGAGTTTTCTAAATTAGATAAGGACAGTGTTTGAGATGATTACATTATACCCATTAAAGTTTGAGTTGAATCTGTTTGAATTAGTGTGGGGAGGAAACCGTTTGAAACCATTCAAGGGACTCCCATCTGACTTGAATGATAAGATTGGTGAAAGTTGGGAAATTAGTGCTGTCCCAGGTAGAGAGTCTATCATATCGAACGGACCATTAAAAGGGAAGACATTAAATGCTCTGATTGAAACGTATGGAGATTTGTTGTTGGGTAAAACGGTCTCATCTTTATATGGAACTAATTTCCCGTTATTGGTTAAATTTATTGATGCGGCGGAGGACCTTTCTATACAAGTTCATCCAAATGACGAGTTGGCTCAAGCCCGTCATGGGTGTTTCGGCAAAACTGAAATGTGGTATGTGATGGATGCTGTCCCTGATGCTAAATTGTATTGTGGATTTAAGACTCCGATTTCGAAATATGAGTATCAAAAGAGAATTGAAGACAATTCAATTTGTGAAGTTTTGCAGGAATATTCAGTCTCTAAGGGGGATGTGTTCTTCATACCTGCGGGACGCGTACATGCGATCTGTGGAGGTTCGTTGGTGGCTGAGGTTCAGCAAAGTAGCGATGTAACATATCGTATCTATGACTATGGACGGTTGGACCTGAATGGAGAACCGAGAGTGTTGCATACTGATTTGGCAATGGAAGCAATTAATTATGCTGTCACTGACACAAACAAGACTTATTATGAAAAGAAGCTAAACAAGCCTGTCTGTGTGGCTGAGTGCCAGTTCTTTACAGTAAAATTACTGGATATAAATAGAGGTTTCCATCGTAAATTGTACAAATATGACTCTTTCATTATTTATATGTGCTTACAAGGTAATTGTACCATAGAAGTGTTGAGTTCGAGAGGGTATGATGGAGGAGACAAACCAGAATTGACAAAAATATCGTTGACTGTTGGAAATAGTTGCTTAATCCCCGCTTCAGTGGCCGATGTGATGATTGTGCCTAATAATTTAGCTAGTACAACCAAATTGTTGGAGGTGTATATCGACAACAAACATTTTAACAAATAGCATGATATGTGCAAAAAAAGCGGAAATGGTTTTGTCTGCCAAAAATTTCTTTATATATTTGTGCGTTTAGATTTTGTAAATACATAAAAAAATAGAATAAGATTATGAAGACAAAACTTTTTGCAATTATTGCAGTTTTTTCTTTGATTTGCTTTGAAGCAAGTGCAGTTTCTCCTTGTAAGGGTAAATGTAGAGACGGAAAGGGTACGTATACGTTTGATACAGGAGAGGTTTATTCAGGAACTTTTAAGGATGGTAAGTTTGATGGAAAGGGAACTTACAAATTTAAGAGTGGCGCTACGTATGAGGGCGATTATAAAGCAGGTGTCCGTGAAGGAAAAGGAAAATTCACATTCCCTACAGGAGATGTGTATGAAGGAGAGTTCAAAAATGGATATCCTGATGGAAAAGGTGTATATCGCTATTCAACGGGTGATAAATATGAAGGAGAATTCAAAGAAGGAAAAATGAATGGAGAAGGTACTTATACATACAAGAGTGGAACAAAACAGGTAGGTATCTTTGAAGAGGGTGACTTGGTTGAAGAAATTAGTATTGAGCGTCCTCGTAAGAACAAGTAATTGGTTTTTCTAACATATAATTAGGGATGCTACCATAGGTAGCTCCCTTTTTTTTTAACATGAGATTTTTAAGACTTTTTTTTATTTTACATATACTCCTTTTTTCTTCTTGTCAACATATTCAAGAACGATTAAATACAATTGTTGGTGAAGAAAAGGATTCTGTGCTTGATAGCACGTCCACACACGTTTTGCAAGATACATTGACTCTTGATTCTGTCCCCCCACTATCAAAAGATTCAGTGCATTTGAAATTTTTATTTAAAGATGTAAATGGGAGAAGTGTCAATACCAGAATCCCTGTTTTGATGTGTTTTAACTCGGTTTTTGAGACTATCTATACGAATAACAATGGATATATTGATACTATTGTTGATTTAAATGATGTTCAGATTGTTATCTCTCCTGACACTTTATATTACCCTGTGTCTGATTATGCTGGCGATATCTTAAATGAGTCTTTTGTGTTGCCTTTGAGATCTGTCAGAGGACGTATTATGGAAGAGGATGGAACGCCATTGCGTTTTATGCCAATTCACGTTCATTCGAAATTCAAATCCAAAGGGAAAAAGGATATAGAGTCTTTCGACGATGATTTTATTGTCAGAACCGACTCGTTTGGCTATTATCGCACTTATGTGCCAGAGAATGTGTTCCGTGTGACATTGCGTAGCTGTGGATTCTTTGTGGGTGCCATAACAAGACACGAACTGCTAAGCTATCCGACTCAAAACTTCTTGTTTATTCCGTTCGAATTTAAGAATTTGTGCGGAGAGGCAACTCCAGTTTACCAAATGTCGATCTTGTTGAAGGATATAGACCTCACTATTTCTGCTGATGTGATGAGTGAACTTTTCAAATATGATGATGTGCTGGAATCTACATCAGAGGCTTACTTCATTGCAGAACGTGGCAATTCTACTCTCAGAAAAAAATCCACAAAGAGAAATGCAGTTTTCCGTAGCACCATGTTTACGGTGTGTGTTCATTAATGTGGATTATGGTCTGTAGTTGGATTGTGCAAGAATCATTTGCGCATCCTTGTTGTCTGTTAGAAGTTCCTCTAAAGTGATTTGCTCATTTCTATCCATGTATTGACTAACGATTTTCCACCCAAGCCATAAAACTGCTTGACTAGGAGCTTGATGTTGGTTGTCGTCAGAGAAATACTTCGTATTGTTAGCAGGGTATATGAAATCAGATATGGTCTTACTATTGGTTGAGAATAATAGATTATGCTCTCTTAGGTAATTCCACATGTTTTTTTCGTTCTGTTCACACCATTCCCATTGGCCTTGGTCATATCCGATAAACAATTTCTTGTCTTTTTGGGGAAGTAATGCCTCTTCTATGTATAACATCTTCCCATAATGAATCATATTGTCCAGTAGGTTGCCTCCTCCTTCATTCGTAATTGGATACTCTGAACAGATCCAATGATACAATGCATCTGGAACAAGCTTCTCTCGTTTCAGATTTGGAATCATGTAGTCGTATATTCCAGGTACATATTTGTAATTCTCATAGTTTGCTCCTAGAAAATATTCAACAGAGACATAGACTGAAGATGAGTCTGCTGCTATATATTCGGCAAACCCTGAAAAGAAGGTACATACCTTAGGAATTCTGAAACTAGGTATTAATGTTTTTGCTCTAGAAAAGGCATTGGTAAAATCCTTTTCCAAATCAGATACGTCTTCGTATTCTTTCTCGCAATCTTTGTATAGATCGCTGTAGGCAGGGTGGGAGAGGAACAAGTATAACAATGTGGACGGATGAATGTCTTGCGCACCCGTCATGGCTCCTAATTGATATAGGTATAATTGAAATCGTTCTCCATGTTTCGCTTTTATGGCGTCAATCTTTTCACTAAGGCAAATAGAATCACCTTTTGGAATGTTAACCGTCAACATATCATAATTGCCGGTTCTGGCTGGTTTTGTGATGCACTGGTCCAATTGGTATATCTCTTTGTCCATTCGGATGATTTCCGTTTGAGCTTCAGGAATGTCTTGAGTGGCTATTTGTTGAAAGCGATTCTGCTTGTTGCAACTGAATGCGACAAGCAGAATGAATGGTATGAATTTAAACGATTTCTTCATCATACAGATTATTGGTAAAGTTTTGCTTTTAATGTGGCAATCTCATCACTTGTAATGTAGTCGTCATAGTCCATTCTTTTGTCGATAATACCGTTGGGTGTTAACTCAATGATACGGTTGCAGACGGTTTGTATGAACTCATGGTCGTGTGATGACATTAAAATGTTTCCTTTGAACACTTTCAATGTGTTGTTGAAAGCTTGAATGGATTCCAGGTCCAAATGGTTGGTTGGAGAATCTAGTACCAAACAGTTGGCATTTTTCAACATCATTCGGGAAATCATGCAACGCATCTTCTCACCTCCTGATAGTACGCTTGCTTTCTTGTATATCTCTTCGCCGGTAAACAACATTCTACCTAGGTATCCTCTCACAAATGATTCATTTGTGTCGGGAGAGTATTGTGCCAACCAATCGACTAACTTCATATCTGTGTTGAAGAAGTCTGTATTGTCGACAGGAAGATAGGCTGGTGTAATGGTAACACCCCATTTGAATGTTCCTGTTGTTGCTTTTATTTTGTCATTGATGATTTCGAAGAAGGCAGTCATGGCACGAGGATCGTGAGACAAGAAGACAACTTTATCCTCTTTCTCAATATTGAAAGTGGCATTCTTGAACAACACATCGCCTTCTGGTGTGGTGTATGACAAGTCGTTCACCTCGATAATCTGATTGCCTGGCTCGCGGTCTGGTGTGAATATGATGCCTGGATATTTACGAGTGGAAGGTTGTATCTCTTCAATGTTGAGTTTCTCCAACATCTTCTTACGACTAGTTGTTTGCTTTGATTTAGCCACATTCGCACTGAATCGTTGAATGAATTCCAACAACTCTTTCTTTTTCTCCTCGGCTTTCTTGTTTTGTTGTGCTTGCTGACGAAGAGCCAACTGACTTGACTCATACCAGAAGCTATAGTTTCCGGCAAACATGGTTATTTTGCCGTAGTCAATATCTACAGTGTGTGTGCAAACTGCATCCAAGAAGTGACGGTCGTGAGAAACGACAAGCACGGTGTTCTCAAATTCAGCCAAATAGTTTTCCAACCACATGACAGTTTCAAGGTCGAGGTCGTTGGTAGGCTCATCTAACAATAGGTTGTCTGGCTTTCCGAATAGTGCCTGTGCTAATAGCACACGTACCTTCTCCTTACCACTTAGTTCCTTCATGAGTTTGTAGTGCAAATCTTCTTTGATGCCTAATCCGCTCAATAGAGCTGCCGCATCACTCTCTGCATTCCATCCGTCCATCTCGGCAAACTTCTCTTCTAATTCGGAAGCACGGATACCGTCTGCATCGGAAAAATCTTCTTTTGCATATAGAGCGTCTTTTTCTTGCATGACATTCCATAGAGGCTCGTGTCCACGAAGTACTGTCTCGATGACAGATACCTCGTCAAATTGGAAGTGATCCTGACGGAGGACGGAGAGACGTTCTCCTGGTGCAATGGTGACAGTTCCTTTGGTTGGGGTTAAATCTCCACTGATTACTTTTAGGAAGGTTGATTTTCCGGCGCCGTTTGCACCAATGATTCCATAACAGTTACCACCCGTGAATTTTAAATTCACATCTTGAAAAAGAATTCGTTTTCCGAATTGTACTACAATGTCTGAAGCAGTTATCATAAATATTGTCTTTTATTTCTTCTTGCAAAGATACGATTTTTAATTGTAACGTGAAAGCTGTACTTTCATAGTTTCTCGAATGGTTGATCTTTGTAAAGATCTGCCGCTTCCTTCCAAATGATTTCAGGGTCGCGTTTAAACCATGTGATCTGTTTTTTTGCGTAATGACGCGTGTTTTGTTGAATCATCTGTTTGGCATAGTCGAGTGTCCAGTTGCCGTCGAAGTATTCAAATAATTCTTTGTAACCGACAGTGTTAAGTGCATTAAGTTCTCTGTATGGGTAGAGCGAATGTGCTTCTTCCAGCAGACCATCCTGAAACATTTTTTCTACGCGCAGATTGATTCGTTCGTATAATTCTTCCCTTGACCTTGTGATGCCTATTTTTTCGATGGTGAAAGGTCTTTCTTTCTTGCTATTCTTCCGAATGGAAGAGTAGGGCTTGCCTGTTTGCAGGCATATCTCTAAGGCGTGGATGATTCGTTTCCCGTTTTTAGGATCAACGGTTGCGTAGTATTCTGGATCCAACAATCTTAGTTCTTTTTGTAGGTTTTCAATCCCTTCGGTTTCGAAACGTTTCCATAGGGAACTTCGTAGTTCTTCGTCTATATTGGGAACGTCGTCAATCCCTTTGCAAATGGCATCAATGTATAACATAGAGCCGCCAGTCATGATGAGTGTGTCGTGTTTCTGAAATAGTTCGTTACACTTGGCAAGTGCATCGATTTCAAACTTTCCGCAGCTGTAATAGTCATGGATGGACAGATGTCCGACGAAGTGATGGGGCACACGTTTCAACTCTTCCTCAGTGGGGGCGGCAGTGCCAATCTTCATTTCTCGAAACATTTGTCGGGAGTCGCACGAGAGTATTTCTGTATGCAGTTTTTCTGCCATTTGCAGACTATATTCAGTCTTGCCAACAGCTGTAGGTCCGAGAATGATGATTAGTTTTTTCTCCATGTTGTGAAGTTATAGAAAAAAAGCGAGGATGACTCCTCGCCTTTTTATGAAGTTTTGAAAATTGTTTCAAATTAGAACCAACGTACGTAGCAGAAGTCTTGACGGTGAGCCAAGTCTTTGCTTTTAGGGAACATACGGAATGCATATTTATATGCACCTGCACGAGAGATTCTGTCTTCCAGACGGAAATACAATTTTGTTCCTTCTGATTTGTAGAGTTCCATCTCTTTAACGTCGTCCAACGTTTCGTTGTTTTCTGCATTGAAGATGGTGACGAAATCAACGCCAATTCCTTTGTCCTTCAACTCTTTAGTGTCGATGACAGCCTCTACTGTATAGTGGTCACCCACCTCTGCGTTGGTTGATAATTTGTCGGACAATGAAGTGGATACGATTTCGATTTGATTCCATTTGGAAGCGATCTCTTCTTTCCAAGCAGCGATCTCTTTAGCTTTAGCATAGTTGTCTTTTGTAACGAATGCTTTACGCTCAGCCAATGGGTTATAGAACTTTCTTGTATAATCATCCAACATACGTTTCGTAGTATAGTTAGGAGTAATCATAGCGAAAGAGTTCTTGATGGTCTTGATCCATTCAGGAGAGTATCCCTTGCTGTTGGTTGCATAGTACATAGGGATGATTTCGGTCTCCAAGATTCTGTAGATGGTTGATGCATCCAATTGATCTTGGTAGGTTTGGTTCTCGTAAGTTCTTTTCTCGGTCAATGCCCAACCTGCACCTTCACGGTAGCCTTCCAACCACCATCCGTCTTTTACGGAGAAGTTGATAACACCGTTCATCAAAGCTTTTTCTCCAGATGTTCCAGAAGCCTCAAGCGGACGGGTAGGAGTGTTCAACCAGATATCCACACCAGCGATAAGACGTTTTGCCAATGCAATATCGTAGTTCTCTAAGAAGATGATTTTACCTACGAATTCAGGCATACGAGAAATCTCGATGATACGTTTGATCAATCCTTTTCCTCCACCATCTGCTGGGTGAGCTTTTCCTGTGAATACGAATGTAACAGGGCGGTCTGGATTATTCACGATTTCGGAAAGTCTCTTTAAATCAGTGAAGAGCAAATGAGCACGTTTGTATGTTGCAAAACGACGACCGAAACCGATAGCCAATGCATTTGGGTTGAAATTACGTTTCACCTCCATGAAGCGAGCAGGATCTCCCTGTTTTGTGCTCCATATCTCAGTGTATTTTGCATAAACGTAGTCTAATAATTTCTTTCTCAAATCTTTTCTGATTTGCCAGATCTCCTCGTCAGGTACATCGTATATTTTTTGCCAGATTTCTGGATTGGATTGATCTTTGTAGAATTTGTCTCCGAAAGTCTTTTCATAAAGTTTTCTCCATGATGAGTCAGCCCATGAAGGAAGGTGAACACCGTTTGTCACATAGTTAACATGAGACTCTTCTGGGAAGTAACCTTTCCAAATAGGGGCGAACATCTTCTTGGAAACCTCTCCGTGCAACCAGCTCACTCCATTCACCTCTTGGCAAGTGTTGCAAGCGAAGACACTCATAGAGAACTTCTCGTTTTTGTCTCCTGGATTCTCGCGACCCATATCCATCAACTCATCCCATGAGATACCTAGCTTCTCAGCATAGTGGAACATGTATTTTCCGAACAATCCTTCGTCGAATTTGTCGTGACCAGCAGGAACTGGAGTGTGAACAGTATACAAAGAAGAAGAACGAACCACTTCGAATGCTTGATGGAATGACAATCCCTCTTCGTGGATGTAGTCGCATAGACGTTGTACGTTGATCAATGCAGCGTGACCTTCATTACAGTGATAAGTATCGTGCTTAATGCCCAATTTCTTAAGCAACAATATACCTCCGATACCTAACAAGTACTCTTGTTTCAAACGGTTTTCCCAGTCACCGCCATAAAGCATGTGAGTGATGGAACGATCGTATTCAGAGTTTTTGTCAATGTCTGTATCCATCAAGTAGAGGTTGATTCTTCCGACTGCAACCTTCCATATGTTAGCGTAGATGATACGGTCGTGATAAGGCACTTCCAATAAATCTGCGTTTCCGTGTTCGTCTTTAACCAATGTTACAGGAAGATTGCCGAAGTTCTGAGGTTCGTAGTTGGCAATCTGGTCGCCATCCATTGACAATGTTTGAGTGAAGTAACCAAAACGATATAGGAATCCGACAGCCGTCATATCCACGTTGCAATCGCTGGCCTCTTTCAAATAGTCGCCGGCCAATACACCAAGACCTCCTGAATATATTTTAAGGATGTCTGTAATACCATATTCCATGGAGAAATAGGCTACAGATGGTTTCTTAGGGTCTTTAGGAGTATCAACATATTTTTTGAATTCTTTATAGACAGCGTCTATGTTTGCCAATAATTCCTTGTTGTTCTCTACTGCGTCAAGTTTCTCTATTTCAATTGTATTCAAGAAGAGAACAGGGTTCTTTCCGCATTTAATCCAGAAATCAGCATCGATTTGTTTGAACAACTTTCTTGATGCTGGATTCCATGACCAGTATACGTTTTGAGCAATTTCTTGTAGTTTTTCCAATTTGGCAGGAACCTTTGATTTCGTGGTGATTTCCTTCCATTCTGGATTGTTTGCTAAATTAATTCTGATACTCATTTTTTTATTGTTTATATGTAATTGTTATTATTTCTTTATTGAATACTTATGTTTGTTTCGTTTGTGGATGATTCCATTCATTATTCTTTTTTGGATAGCGCTATGTCGAACGCTTTCTGATAGTATTGAATGAAGTCATTCCAAGAGCATTTTTTTGCCAGTGCCAGTGCTTTTTTGTGGACATTTTCTGTCTCTTTCTTATTCATGTCAGCCAATTGCTTAATGTTGTTTTGAATTTCATCCGCAACAGCGAAGTAATTGGTGTCCGTACGATGGATAACGGCGACGCCATTGGATATGTCTACCGGTTTTGAAGAGCACCATAGTCCGAATCCTGCCAAATCTGTAGTGATGGTAGGAATACTGAATACTGCGCTTTCAAGTGGCGTATATCCCCAAGGTTCGTAATAAGATGCGAAAATGGTAAGATCCAAACCGATGAGAAGATCGTAGTAACTTTTATTGAAGATGCCATCGTCTCCGTTAAGATAGGATGGAACAAGAATTACTTTTACATTTTGACTTTGCTCGTTATCGAAGTGGAACATGCGCATAGTATGCAGGATCTTATCGTCCATGAAGTTGTATATCTCATGTGTGATAATTTTTCTGTATACATGGAATTTCGCATCTGGGTCACTGAGTTTTTGTTGAAGATCTTTGCGTGCGCCCATATTCCAACCAGGTACAAGAATGAATGCCACGATTTCTCGTTTGAATGAGGTGTCGCATGCAACCATGCGGAGAGATTCCAAAAAGAGGTCGATACCCTTGTTCCTGAATTCGTAACGTCCGCTTGTACCAATGAAAAGTGCATCATCTGAAATCTCGTAACCAATGAGCTTTTCAGCTACGTTTTTCAACGTTTTTCTAGCCTCTTTTCTCTTTTTTGTATATTGTGCGCCACGAGGCACGAAATCATCTTCGAATCCGTTAGGAGTGACAATGTCAGGTTCTTTTCCTAGCAATTGTTTGCATTCCCTTGCTGTGATATCGCTTACGGTAGTGAAACAATCGGCTTGGAGCGCCGCATTTTTCTCCACTAAATGTTTCGCTTTTACATTTAGTTCGCAAGCCATTTGGTCTCCGTTATATCCTGAGAAATACTCATAGAGAGCTTTCCCATTGAAACAAATGGAGCGACCCGTTGTGGTGGCGTGCGTTGTAAATAATGTCTTTATGTGTGGACAATGAATCTTCGTATAAAGCAGACCGGATCCAGTGGTCCATTCGTGGAACTGAGCCACGATTTTCTTCTTTTCTAGTTTATGGAATTGACAGAAGTTTTCGATGAGTTTTGCAGTGGCATATCCAAATAGAACGGATTCCTTATAGTCTCCGTAAGCTTCCATTGAATCTACTTTGAAGTGATCCCACATCTCGTAAAGGAAGGCATCTGTTTCTTCTGCAAAACCTCTATGGTCAATCAACACAACAATGGGTTCGCCTGGAATATTCCATCTTCCGGCTCTTACTTTTACATTATTCTTGTTGCAGTTCGTTATCCACTTTTTTAATAGGGATTTGTCTTCTTTGAAGAAAATGTTTTCTGTGCCTTCGAAGTCGGGCCCGATATATATTAGTTTGTCAGAGTAGATGGAGTTTAGTGCCTTAGCTTGTGTGGACAAAACGGTATAGATACCTCCTATTTTGTTGCACACTTCCCAACTAACTTCAAATACGTAATCTGGTTTATTCTCAAATTCATTCATATACTTTTTCTGTCGATTCCCATTTGGAGGACAAATATAATTATTTTTTTTTAGTTTTTTGTCGGCAATAATGGTTTTTTGTTAGTACCAATTAGGATAATCTCCTGAGTCTGTCCTTTTTTCGTATTTTAAGTCTTGCAACATGGAAGAATTTACACCAATATGGAAGTTAAATCCTTGATTAGTACCGAATGGAATGAAGTCCAAACTGGCAGACCAACAATGTAAATTTCTTCTGATTCCGCAAGATGTGTAAGACATTTCATGATTTAGGAAGTCATAACCGGAACTCATGTTGAAAGCCCAGTTTTTGGAGAAATTGATACTGCCTGAGAAATTGAGCGACTGCGTCAGTCTTCTGTCAAATTCCAATGTCTCTTTGTTGAATTTATAGTTTCCGTATGAGACGGAGTAGCTGACATTCAAGTTCCACGGGAGGGAGAATTTTTGATATTCATCAGGATCTTCTTTCTTCTCTTCCTCTTTCTTTTCAGCCTCTTCCATATGATCTTCCATGAGGTCGTCTAAGTTCTCAGCATTAGGGTCGATCTCATCCTCCTCTTCTGTTGTTTTTTGTTTCTTCTTCTTAAATGTGTTATTGTTAAAAGAATAGTTGAATGAGGTTCTTGCATTGGTCAGTCTGAACAGACGTCCGTTACGTTCCATTTCAGAGATGTTGGACTTGTAGTAAACACCGTTTTTGTCTAGTTTGTAGGTGTAAGGACAGAAACCTGCTGTTACGTTTAAATTAATTTTCTTTGTCAGTTTTAAGCGCAAACTGGTTGATAAGTCAGACCATGGTGCTTCATCCTTCTCTGTGAACATCTTATAGCTTGTGTTGAGTGAAAGATTGTCAATCAATGAAATCTTTTTATAGCCTGTTGTGTCTTTGTCGCTGACTACTTTCATTTCCAAATTGTTGGATAAGCTCAAGTTGACGGTACCTCCTCCTTTGCTGGTAGGACCACCATAATAGTTATTGCTGAAATAACAGTACTCTGTGGTGTCGATGGAACCATCAAGGAATTTTCTTGTATATGTGCCGTAGTATTCTTGTCCGAAGTTAGGCCAAGGTCTATCCATGTGAGGGGAGAATGAGAGACTGACGGATGGCTGTAGTACGTGTCGAATCATGTTGATTTTTTTACCCCAAATAGGTTGGAAAAATCCGTAGAGTTGTGTGCTCATACTTAAGCTTGCACTCATATCGTTGATTCTGTAAAAGCCATTTTCATTGTGCTTCTCAATTTCTTGTTCCTGCTCATTCCATGACTGGTATACCTTTTTAAAATACCATTTCTCGTTGTAGTTCAAAGCCGGTGTGAAGATCAAATATTTGAATAGAGTATAGGAGGCACCGACGTTGACTTGGTTTTTGATACCGTTATTCCAATCGTTAAGCAGGTTGGCTTTGAACAATTCGTCTTGTTTTGTTGAAATATAGTTGTCGAAGTTCATGCCGTAGTTCAAGTATATTTTCTCAAACCATTTGTCTTTCCCCACTTTTTCTTTCCTCTTGAATGGATACACGCGAGACATACTCAGGTTGATGGTTGGCAACTTAAGTGAAATGGTGGAGTCACTTTGTCTTTGGTTGAGTGTGAAGTTGGTAGTCAAAGAGAAAGGAGACTCAGGGAATTTGTATGTGTAGTTGATACTGGAAGATTTGTTGTTTTCACCGTAAGATGAAGGATTGTAGTGTGAACTTGTATTGTTTTTGTTGTATGAAGAGGTTGAAAAGTTGATGGAAGACGAGAATGTGCTGAATGGGTTAGCTTTAGCATCTTGCATGTGCGACCAAATGACTCTAAAGTCGTTTGTTTGTGTATAATCAGGAAGAGTCTTCTCGCTGGTTTTGCTAACTTGATAGCTGACGCTTACGTTTCCTGAGAATTTGTATCTTTTTCGGTATTGAGAGGCGGCGCTGGCTGCCCATGACCCTTTTGTATAGATGTCTCCACGAAGGGCTAGGTCAAAATAGTCGTTTATGGCTAGATAGTAACCACCGTTTCTCAGATAAAATCCACGAGTGCTTTCTTCTCCGAATGTTGGCATTAGGATACCCGAAGAATATTTTTCTGTGAATGGAAAGAATCCAAAAGGTAATGCAAGAGGAAGTGGCACGTCTTCGATAACCAGATATGCCGGACCAGCAACGATGTATTCTTTGGGTTTTACTTTCGCTTTTGTTAAGTTTAGGTAGAAGTGAGGATGCTCATGATCTTCGCAGGTAGTATATTTAGCATTTTTCATTAAAAATGTGTTGTCTTCCAACTTTTTAGCTTTTTCTCCTGTGACGTATCCTTCACCTTGTTGGGTAACCACATTTCTGATTAATCCTTTTTTTGTTTTAAAATTGAAGTCTATGCCGTCCGATTCGTATGAGTCGTTGCCATCTTTAAATACAGGTCTTCCGACTATAGCTCCAGTACTGTCTTTCCCAGGCATGGCGTGGACGATATTGCTATCTGTGTTCAGCTCTATATGGTCGGAAGTGAGCTCCATTGTCTCGTATGTTACCTTGGCATCTCCGTACAGATAGGCACGACCATTTGCGAAAAAGACGATTGAATCTTTTGCGGAATAGTGAACAATGTCGGTAACGGCATCTTTGGAATATTTTTTTTGAGGACGTGAATTTTTTGTGGAATCGACGATAGTTGTATCTTTTTTGTCTTCTGATACGGCATTCTTTGCCATTGTATTCGTCGTAGTCAGTGTCGAAAACAAGACAAAAAACAAAATGTGTTTATATAAATATCTGAGTATCAAAAGATTAATTATATTTATTTTTGTATTCCGTATTGCGTGCAAATTTACGAATAATTTTTCCTAAATTTGCCACAGAAATATTAAAAATAGAATTTGATGAAAAATTCTTTGAGTATTATACGTTTTTTATGTTTCGCAAGCTTCTTATGCTATTCTGTTTTTTCTTATGCAGCGGAAAAACAGTTTATTGTTGTTATTGATGCCGGTCATGGGGGAAAAGATGCTGGCGCGATAGGTTACACTCTAAAGGTAAAGGAGAAGACGGTCAATTTGAATACAGCGTTAAAGTTAGGAGCGTTGTTGGAGAAGGAGCCTGGTGTAAAGGTGATTTATACCCGAAAGAAGGATGTTTTTATACCTTTGGATGATCGTGCACAGATAGCCAATAAGGCAAAGGCAGATTTGTTTATTTCCATTCATGCTAATGCGGCAGAAAATCGTTCGGCAAAAGGAACGGAGACCTATTCGGTAGGATCTTCATCCGCCAACTTGGAAGTGGCGATGCGAGAGAATTCCGTTATCTTATATGAGTCAGATTATAAAACGAAGTATAAGGGATTTGACAACAGTTCTGAGTCATATATCATGTTTGATTACATTCAATCCAAATATATGGAGCAGAGTGTTAATTTTGCATCTTATGTGGAGAAAGAGTTCGTCTCTGCGAAAAGAACGAGTAGGGGAGTAAAACAGGCGGGGTTCTGGGTGTTGAAACAAACATCAATGCCTGCAGTGCTGATTGAACTGGGATATCTTTCTAATAAAGAAGAAGAGGCATTTTTAAATAAAGATGCCAATTTGGATAAGATGGCTAAGTCTATTCATCGTGCATTCGTAGCCTATAAGAAGAAGCATGACGGAAAGGATGGAACATCGTATCGTGAGGAGATGAAGAAGAATACGGATGCAGCCAAATCGGACGAGGCAAAGAAAACTGATGAGAAAAAAACGGATGAAGTGAAATCATCAGAAACAAAGGGAACAGAAAAGGCAGTTTCCAATGAGAAGGAGAGTCCGGTTGCAAAAGAAGATGATGCAAACAAGAAAGAGACACTTAAAAATGATACGGTAAAAGTTGCAAAGGATGAGAAGCAGGATAAAAAAGAGGGAGATAAAAAAGAGACTTCCGCACCTGCTGCAACCAAGGATGAAATACGATATGCCGTTCAGTTTTGTAGCTCTAGTACCAAAAAGCCGTTAGACTGCCGTGATTTTAAGGGGTGTGTGCCTGCACGGGAGTTTATTGAAACGGGTACCTATAAATATAAATATGTATATGGTGATGAGAAAACATTTCAGGAGGGGTTGAAATTGAGGGATGAGGTGAAGAAGAAGTTCCCGGATGCCTTTTTGGTGGTCATCAAGAATGGTGTGAAGCTTCCAGTGAGTGAAGCAAGAAATTATTACAAGTAAAAAAATGAGAAAAAACTCTCGCTAAATAGGATTAGATATGAGTATTATAAAAGACATTATGGATATGAAAATATCCAAAGAATTCAAAATTGGTTTTTGGGTAATTGTTACCATAGCAGTAACTTTTTTTGGAGTTAATTATCTAAAGGGAATCAATATTTTTAATCCGACCAACTATTATTATCTAAAGTTTGACCATATCAATGGATTGGTGGAAACCAACGATGTAAACATAAAAGGATACAAGGTGGGATTGGTAAAGAAAATCATATATGATTATGAACATCCAGATGCACCAGTGACTGTTGTCCTTCAGGTGGATGATGATTTGAAAATTCCTGTTGGAACGAGAGCCGGGTTGGTGTCAGGTTTGTTAGGAAGCCCTAAAATTGAATTGTTTATTGATCCATTGAATACCTCATCTGAGTATTATCAAAAAGGAGATACGATTCCTTCATATATAGATAATGGTGTTATGGAGGCACTTTCGACTGAGTTGATGCCACGAATTCAATCCATTATTCCTCAGTTGGATTCATTGATGGTTTCGTTACAAGTGATTGCACAGAACAAAGCCATAGAGAAATCATTGTCAAATATTGAAGTGATTACAACTAATCTAAAAGGCACATCGGTATCCTTAAACAAGTTGGTGGATAATGACGTTCCTCAGTTGATAGGAAATGCTAATTCTATGATGTCGAAATTTGATAAGGTTGGTGATAACTTATCGAGCGTGGATTTCAATAAAACTATGACAGAATTAACACAAACTTTGGCTAGTGTTCATACTGTGGCTGATAAGATCAATAAGGGTAATGGTACATTAGGTTTGTTGCTCAATGACAGTGAGTTATATACTAAACTTGGAACGACAGTATCGAGTGCAAATGATCTTTTATTGGATTTAAAAGCTAATCCAAATCGTTATGTTCATTTTTCACTTGTGAACAAAAACAAAGAAAAATAATTTAGAATAATTCTAAATAAAAAATATATTTAGTTGTAATTACAACTATTAATTATCTCAAATTAGCAGTGTTTGCGAATAAAAGAAATAAAAGTTGCAAATACTGCTTTTTTTATAAACTACCTAAAATCAGATGATTAAAAAAAAGTCAAATTTGTAAATGATTGAGTATTAAGAATTATATTTGTATATACCTGAAAAACAAATAGTTATTTACTTTTTCTAATAACCAAATTTTTGATTAGATTTTTTTTGAATAAAAAAAAACACAATTTTGTCATGCAAAGAAAAAAACAAAGTTTTATGAACGAGTATAATGAAAAAGAATCAGAATGTGTAGGTCTGTGGAATAAATGTCTGGCAATTATTAAGGATAATATTTCAGTATCTCAATTTAAAACATGGTTTGAGCCGATTGTTGCAGAGAAATGGGAGGATCGTACGTTAACGATTCAGGTTCCAAGTCAGTTCTATGCAGATTTTGTTGATGAACATTTTTCGGAGT
Source organism: Paludibacteraceae bacterium (assembly GCA_017430235.1). Lineage (GTDB taxonomy): Bacteria > Bacteroidota > Bacteroidia > Bacteroidales > Paludibacteraceae > UBA1181. The sequence continues at coordinate 46,161 of JAFRNH010000004.1, forward strand.
TGATGAAGATGACCTTCGATCGAGTGATGGGCGAGGGTACTAAGTTAATGTATAGTATAGTAGCGGAAAGTGTTCAGAAAACGAAGATTGTAGTGGCACCTACACCACAACATAATATTTTCAATCCATTTGCATCGAGAACGAGGGCAGCTATTGATCCTCAGTTGAATCCTAATTATACTTTTGATACGTTCGTAGAAGGTAGTTGCAACAAATTAGGTGTGGAGGCAGGTTTGTCTGTTGCGAAATCTCCATATAAGAATACCTTTAATCCGTTGTTTGTTTATGGAGGATCCGGTTTAGGAAAGACACATTTAGTACAGGCAATAGGATGGGAGATACTGAAGAAATTCCCAGAAAAGAATGTCTTATATGTTGATGCCAATAGATTTCAATTGCAGTATTCTGATGCACATTTAAGTAATAGAATAAATGACTTTTTGAATTTTTATCAGCAGATCGATGTGTTAATCGTAGATGATATTCAATTTTTCTCTGGTAAAATAGGAACTCAAAATGTATTTTTCCAAATATTCAATCATCTACAGCAGCAAGGCAAGCAGATAATTCTGACGTCGGATTGCTCACCAAAAACGCTTCAAGGTTTGGACGAAAGAATGTTGACGCGTTTTCGTTGGGGCTTAACAGTTGAGCTAGATGTTCCTAGTCAGGATACGAGAAAGTCTATACTTCAATCTAAAGTGAAGAATGAAGGATTGTTGATTCCTGATGACGTGGTGGAATATATTGCACGCAATGTGACAGAGAACATACGTGAGTTGGAAGGTGTGGTTGTTTCATTGTTGGCACAGTCGACATTGACGAAAACGGAGATAAATATTGAATTGGCGGAGAGAGTGATTGGACGTATTGTAGAAGTGGCCGATAAAACCATCACGATACAATCCATTCAAAAGTTGGTGTGCGATTATTATCGTTTGGAAGCCAATGATATTCAGACGAAATCAAGGAAAAGAGAGGTGGTCCAAGCACGTCAAATTGCTATGTATCTTTCACGTAAGTATACGAAGAATTCGCTCTCTTCTATTGGCGAGCAGATAGGCAAGCGAGACCATGCAACAGTCTTGTATGCTTGCAATGCAGTGAACGATTTGCTGAAATATGATAAATCTTTCAGACAAAGTTTAGAAACAATTGAAAATTCATTAAAATAATTTTATATTTGTAGCCGATTAAATTAATACGGATTATGGTATACAAGTTTGTTATATTATCTGATGAGGTGGACGATTTCGTTCGTGAGATAGATATTGATTCTGAGGCTACATTTATGGAGTTGCATGATGCAATTCTAGAGTCAGTTGGTTATGCAAATGATCAAATGACTTCTTTCTTTATTTGTGATGATGATTGGGAGACGGGAACGGAGATTACACAAGTAGAGATGGACACAGCTTCGGATGTCGATAGCTATGTGATGGATAAGACGAAGTTGTATGAACTCGTTAGCGATGAAGGACAGAGATTAGTGTTTGTGTTTGATTACATGAACAACCGTTCTTTCTATATGGAGTTAAAGTCTATTATTACGAGCAATGACCTACCAAAGGCTGTGTGCAAAATTTCCAAAGGGAAAGCACCTGTTCAAATATTGGATGGTCTCTTTATGGACGATGCTGCAATTTCAAAGAAGGACTCTGCAGTGTTTGATGATGGAGGCGAAGACTTCTTGGATGGAGAGGGCTTCAATGAAGACGAATTGGATGGTTTAAGTATAAATGATAATTATTTTGAGGAGTAACAGATAGGTTGCTTTGAAATTTGGTATATTTTTTGTACCTTTGTATTCGGGGAGACGGCCTGATCATATATTTACATAGTTGCTCTTTTATCAGTTTTGGCTTTTTATCCTCAAAAAAACGAGATACGTTGAAAAAATTTTTTTAATTCACGTCGTCTCTATATTTTAGTTTTTGAATTTAATATCCATGGTTATGAGGAAAACATTAATTTTAGCAATTTTGGCATGTTTCGCATTTTCGATAACATCTGTCAGCGCTCAGAAAACTTTTGAAGGAAAGGTGTTGAAAGAGGTTAAAGAGTGGCGTATTGATGGTTCAAAGAAGAAGTTGGATCATGTGACAAAATATAAAGATGGGAAAAAAGTGGAGGAAATAGAATATTCTTCCATTGGTGAACAAAAATCACGTACAACCTATACATACAATGAAAATGGTAAGTGTATAGAGGAAAAGTATTATGACGAATATAATAAATTGGAAAAGACAGTCCAATTTGAATATTTTGAAAACGGCAAGAAAAAGTCACAAAAAAATATTCTCCCTAATGGCAAGGTAAAAAGCTATAAGGAGTTCGAATACATAGTTGAATAATAAAATAATGGAAGAAATCGTTAAATCTATTGACGAAAAGCTTTCCGCTTTTGATAAGATTACGTTGGACGAGATGAGCGGAATCCGACTGATGAATCGTATAGATACGAAGTTCCTCGTGAACGTTCATCAACTTCCAACCCTTTTAGAAATGGCGCAGAAGGATTATTATGTGCAAGAGATTGGAACGCTAAGAAAAGCTTTCTATCGTACATTGTACTATGATACTCCTACAGCCACTATGTATGTTGTACACCAGGATGGAAAATTGAATCGTCAGAAGATTCGCGTACGTGAGTATGTGGAATCAAATTTGATGTTCCTTGAGGTGAAAACAAAAAACAATAAGGGACGTACGTCAAAGAAACGAATTACCATCACTGATGAAAATGTGCTTGAGAATCAAGAGGCGATTGCTTTCTTGGATGAAAAATCCAAGTTTAAAATGAGTGAAATCGCTTACCGATTACGCAATAGTTTCTTTAGAATCACATTGGTTAATAAACAAAAAACAGAACGTTTAACAATCGATTTCAATATAAATTTTGAAAATTGTGTGACAGGCATCAAAAACACAATATCTAAATTGTGTATTGTAGAGGTCAAACAAGATGGTAACGCTCATTCGTATTTTAAGGATTATCTATCTTCGCTTCGGATCAAACAACGCAGTATTAGTAAATATTGCTTGGGAATGGTGTTGACAGATCCGTCTATAAAATACAATCGCTTCAAAGAGAAGGTGCGTTATATTAACAAGTTATGATAATTAGTAAAAAAATAATTAAATAGATTATGGAGCTTTTAGCAAGTATTTTCGACTACGAGTTTTTCGGTAGTGCCTTGGTTAATAGGGACGGACTTGGACTATTGTTATTCCGTTTCGGATTGAATGTTATCGTCACTTCTTTGATTATCGTTTGGCTGTATTACAGCAAATCAAAAAGAAGAGATTACGTGTTTACTTTTACTTTGATTAGCACGACAGTATTCTTGCTAATTTTCTTATTGGGAAGTGAGAAACTTCAAATAGGTCTTGCACTAGGATTGTTTGCCATCTTTGGTATTATCCGATATAGAACGGATACTGTGCCAATTCGTGAAATGACCTATTTGTTCCTTATCATCGGTCTTTCTGTAATCAATGCTTTGGCTATCAGTGTCAGCTACGTTGAATTGTTCTGCACCAACTTCTTATTTGTCTTGATGACATGGGTGATGGAGAAAACTCGTATCGTATCAAAAAGCGCTTGCAAGTTGATCAAATACGAGAAAATAGATTTGATCACACCTGATAAATATGATGAAATGCTCGCAGATATTAAAAAACGTACGGGTTTGAATATCACTAAATGTGAAGTTGGTTATATCGACTTTTTGAAAGATACTGCTTTGGTTAAAGTTTATTATGAATCTGCTAGTCAGGAGATTAATACAGTTGACCAAATCACTCGCGCTAAAGATTTCAATGGATAAGGTTTATCTAAAAATATTCGTAATCATCTTCTCCCTCTGCTGTTCATTTCCTGTAATGGCAGGGGAGGAGAGTTATGATTTTACAACTTCGATAGATGCTGGTATCTCAAAGAAATTCTTCAAGCGTCTGAGGGTCGGATTAACGGGGTCTGCTTCCCTAAAAGAAAATTCCACTACTCTCGATAAGTTGTCTTCCAAAGCGGATGTGTCCTATATGGTGGTCCGTAAGGTCCTGAAAGTTGGTGTTTCATATTATGCCATCGCAAAAAACAGAGACAACGATTTCTTCTTCAACCAGAGATTCCAAGGCTATACGAATGTTAAATACGATATTAATCGGTTCTCTTTCGCGTGGCGGTCTCGTTATCAAATGACGTATCGTCCGGAGAAAAAGGAGGAGAAACAATGGGTTAACTATTGGAGAAACAAATTTTCGTTTTCTGCGAAAATCCCCAAAGTGCCTTTGTACTCGAGTCTTGCAGCAGAACTGTTTTATCGAACCAATAACTATAAGGGAAATTATATCACTAAACTGAGGTACGAAGGAGCCCTGAAATATGAATTTGATAAAAAGAATTCACTAAAGTTGTATTATCAGTATGACGACCCTGTAAATGTGAAAAAACTAAAGAACGTTAGTAACTTAGGTTTGTCGTATCAGTTCAGCTTTTAACATGATGGATACTTCTATGGACTCCTGTTTTATACGATTTTAATTTATGGAAACTGCCCTTTTAATATTAAAGAGGATATGTAATTATTTTGATGAAGTTCATTGGAAAGTGGAGTTTTGGTTTGCTATATTGAATGCTATCTTCGTTTTCCTAATCTCACACAAATATTTTGTCTTGCTTCTTTCTGAGGCATCTACTCTTCATCCTGTCTATTCTGTGGTTGCTTTTTTTTGCCATTTCCTATGCTTGACCTTGTTCGTGTTGGGAGGGTTCTTTTTTCAACTTTACGTTTCC
>JAFRNH010000019.1 GCA_017430235.1 Paludibacteraceae bacterium
GATTCATGCCAAACATCTCTTCGTATTTCTCAATGGGTTTGATGTTAGAAGTGACGGAACCAACCTTTTTGATGTTCTTTTTTTCTTCTATGAAGAATTTAGTGGAAACAGGTCCGTTTTCAGGCAGATTCTGATCGTATATATGCCATCCTTCGTCAATTGTTGCCGTGGCAGTGATTTGAAGTGTTTGTGATGATGTCAGCTTCTCACTGATGGTCCATTGCACAGGATCCATGATTTGGGCGGTTGACGAAATAGCCCAAAGTAGGGATATCAAAAGAAATAGTTTTTTAAGCATATCTTTTCAGTTTTAGTTGTTCGTCACTATTTTAACAATTTACTTGCACCTGAATAGGAGTCTATCATCGTGTCAGCAATCTCCGTGTGGTAGGTTGCATTAACTGTTTCTTGGTTGAAGATTATATCTTCGAATTCGCTCTGTGAGAATTCCACAGGGGAGGCAGATAATTCCGGCGCGTTGTAACTTTTCAGCAGAAGTAGGTCGTGCTCTGGATCTTTATGAGGTAGGGCAAATGGTTTGGATGCCTTTCCTGTTGAGTCTATGTGTGCAAAGAATGGTCGGCCGTAGTTGCCATCTTCAATACGACATACAAAGACAAACCAATTGCTGTTGGATGACCACGAGTGATAGCAGTCGCTTTCAGGGGAGTTGACCTCTTTCAAGTTTCTTGTGGAGTCGTTACGAAGGTCCATTAGATATAAGTCTGCATTTTTTTGTGTGTAGGCGTTAGGACCGAAGTCAGAAACCGTAAACAATAGGAATTTATTGTCGAACGAGATTCTTGGATGCATGGCACTTTTATGATCTTTCGCCACCTCATAAATCGTCTCCACCTCTCCGAAACTCTTGGTGGCAGGATCAAAGGAGATTTTCTTCAGATCATATTTCATGCAGGGAACGTTGTTGACATCTTTTAGAGTGGTGTCACTACTGCAGAAATAGAGGGTTTTCCCATCGGGACTCCAGTGAGGGAAGGTCTCTTGTTTACCTTTTGTTTTGAGAATATCGGTCAATTCATTCTTTTCGACATCATATAAAACAAGGTCGGAGAAATAGTCGTAGGCATGTACTTTCTCTGGCCCTTTATTGGGAAAACTTTGTCGGATGACATTCGAAGAGAATGCGATGAATGGGAGGTCTGGATGCCAGCATCCGTAGACGGTTCCACCAGGAAGGCCTTTGGGCTTTGTGTTTATCTTGTGTATCTTGCCGTTGTAGGTCAGAATCATTCCGCCAGTAGGACCTCTGTAATAAAACATTTTGTTTTCAGGATGCAAGCGTTGGCTGTAATGGCAATTTACGCAGCATTGGTCTCTATTTTTTGCATCTTGCTTGCTTCTATGGTTTGTGATAATGTTTTTTTGCTCGGAAGTCTCCATGTTATGTTCGTACAGACCAACGATTCCTGTACTCATGTAGGACGGTTCGATGAGTCGATAGGTTAGATAAGGGTCAATCGCATCTTCAGACACTGTGTTTTCAAAAGATGGGTATTGAATCCATTCGCCTCCATTTTGGGAATAAAGGGTGTATTTGATTTTTTTACCTATGTTATCGTTAAGTATCTGCTTCCATTTCTTTTCGCGGAAGATGAATTTGTTTTGTTTGCTTTTTTGTATCAGGAGTATCTCTCCATTTTCGTTTTCCAATTTGACGATGTGCTTATCTCCCTCATCCTGAATTTGAAAATTCAGAGGTGCGATGTTGTAAGGCATCTCGATGTTGGTGTAGTCTGGATATATAATGGGTAAAGACGTAGCGTTCTTGGAAGCCTGAGGCTCATTGACGGAGCAACTTGTCAATAGGCCTAATATACTACAGATGATAATTATATTGGTGGTTAATTTTTGAATCATGCGATTTAACTATTTAGTTTTATTATTAGCAAAAGCATAGTAAAAACAGTAGTATCCTAAAAACTCTTTTTTGAGGTTTTCGTATGCTTTATCCATCTCGTTTGTTGAATATCTTTTGGTGATAGAGACAAATTTTTTCATCTTCTCTGCCAGTGAACGTTCGATGTTGAAATGTTTTATGGGGGTGAGGTCGCCGTTCATAGCACATAGGATGATAGCCTCTTTGAAATATTGTGGCAAAGGATGATTTTTGTAGCAATCTTTCATTTCCATGAAATCTTGTGAAAATGCTTTTAGATCTTTGTTGTATAGATCTGCCAACAATCTTCGTTCTGCATTGGTGATGGATAACTTTTTATATTGACTGTATGTTTCGCTCAGAGAGGATAGAGAAAAGATAATCTGTTGAACCATAGGAATATCCCTTTTAACATAAACTAAATCAGGATATGTTTGGTATAACAAGTCAATGTTGTCGACATATTTTTCATACTCTTCCGCCCATTCAGACTGAAACATGGTATGTTTTAGTTGTTGAATGTATTTGTTGGCTAAACTATATTCTTCGTTTAGAAGGGCGCAAAGGGCCATTTTCTTCAAACGTTCGTGAGAGTAGCCGATGTCGGTCCAAAATTCCATGCTCCAAAGGTAGGATGTGTTGAAATAAGATGCATAAAAGAAGAGATCCTCGTAGTAGATGGGTTCTCCTGTTAGGTATTTGGAGTGTGATTTCTCGAATTTGCCAGAAAAATTGAATAAGGAGCTTGACAGTGTTCCACGATTAGCCAATGCGATTGTTCTGTATGCAAACATGGCTTTTGTTGGATCTTTCACCTCTTTGAAAGTTTTGAGTATGCCATCCCAGTCATGCACTTGTGTCATTTTCTGCATTTTCAGTTCTGCTCTGAAGTGAGGTTCTCTGTAAGAGAAAAAGAATGTAAGAAAACAAGATACAAGGAAGAGAACGATTGAGACTGGTCCCTTTTGCAATAGTTTAATCTGATTCAGTTTGTGAACAAAAGGAAGGAGGGTATACAATAACAGTATGCAGATGGATAGGATAAAGATGTTTGTGAATTTTGTGGAAGGTAGTGGTGCGAAAAGAGCACACACGAACTTTTCGTAATAGATGAATGTGGCGGTGATGTAGGGGAGTAGAAAGAATAGAGCCACACTCAGGGATAGTCCGATTATATTTCTTTTTGAATGATCTTGAATGGATGCACTGATGTAAAATAGCAGTAATGCTGCGGTGGCATAGATGCCGATGATAAAATAGGCAATGATGGTGATGACAAAAAATAGGACGATGGCATATTTTTGTTCTTGCAACAATTGGTATAAGGCAATAAGGGCGACAGTTGCCATAGAACCGATGACAAGTGAGAATAAGAAAGATTCATCGAACACATCATAGATGGCGTATCCAACAGATGTTTGTGTTAGTAAAACGAGGAAAGATGGGAGAAAATAGTATTTCTCTAGGTTGAAAGCCCTTTTGACAAAGATGGCAAGAGCCACCAGTAGAAGGGATAAAATAGAAGCGCCTAAAATTGGATGATAAAAAGTCTGTGTTAGGAAAGAGGATAGAATAATGAGTGGGCCAGCACTTTGGCGTAGCATTTCATCTATACAACTATCCGTATAAGTGAAGAAGAGAGCTTCCTGTGTTTTGTATAAGACATCGGCATTATAGATGCCAAGGAATAGGAGAGAGAAGAGAAAAAACAGGATGTATCTCAATAGATGAATGTGTTTGAGTAGAAAAGATTCTTTTTTCTCTTTTGTGATAATATTCTTGCTCTCTTTATGACGTGCTTTCATATTTTTACCATAATGAAATTATAATGCGAAGATAGTGAAAAAATAATTTATAAAAAAACTCCCCTCTTGAAAATGGAAGAGGGGAGCACTTCTTAACGAAAATTTTATTTCTTGATGATTTTCTTTGTGACAAGAAGACCATTTGTTATTGCTATTTTTGCAATGTACGTGCCTCTCTCAAGATGAGCAATATTTACAGAGCTAGTTGTTGATTTGGCAACAATGCAACCGGCAAGGTTGAGAACCTCAATTTCATCCACGTCTGCTTTTACATAGACAATATCAGATGCTGGAGTAGGGTAGATGACGACTCCATCAGATTCAACGTTTTTTGTTTGGGTTGGTGAAGCACAGCCAGAAATACATCCTCCCATATAATTTGAGATTACATATTCTCCTGTGCGTGTCAGCTCCATTGTGCTACAACTTGTTAAGGTGGCTGATTGTAATTTTTTCGCTCCGAATGCCCAACAACACCATGGTGTTTTGTATGAAAATGCATCGTTCATAAGTAGTTTTGCTCCATTTATACAATTGTCATCAATGATTTCTTCCGTCTCGACGTCATCAAATTGGGCAACACTCCACTCTGAAATAAACACAGGGATTTCCTCCACTGCTTGTTTGTAGTAAACCGTTAGCGCAGCATGAGAACATGCGTTGTAGTGGAATGAATACATGATTCCTAAATTGTCATATCCCGTGATAGGATTATCCATTGCCTGATTCATAAGTTGATTCCATTGGGGGGTTGGCACAATAACAATGGCACCAGAATCATTGCTTTGGATGATTGGCAATACCTTGTCTGCGTATACTTTGATGCTATCAAATTTGAAACCAGCGTCTTGAGTTGGATTATTAAAAATCTCATACATCACGTGTTTGTATTTTTTGCTCTTAACATATTGCGTAATCTCTTTAAAATAATCGGCGTATTTACTGAATTTTTCATCCAATGGGTTACCATCTGCGTGCCATGTACAAATATAGTACATGCCGTGCTTGGCTGTTAAGTCTATCAGATCCTTTGTGATGTCTGTGAATTTATCTGGATCACTGTTGTATCCTTCATCTTCTACTGGCATCGCACCACGGTAGATGTTTGCCCCCCATTCCTTCATTTGCTTAATCGCCTCTTCACTATGACAATTTTCTGATTCATCTTGCCATTCATAGGATGACCATCCTTTTAATTGAATCCATTCGCCGGATTCACTGACAATCTTCCTGTTATTCAGTTTTAGACGTCCCCACTCTTTGATGTAGTCGTTGTTGGCAGGATATCTATGACTCAATTCTGCATTGGCTGTCATTGTCATTAATACAATGGTTAGCAATGATAATATTTTTTTCATACGCTGTTTGTTTGTAGTATTATACGGCGAAGATAAGGAGAAAAATCAAGAAATCAAAATTAATCGAAAGATTTCATCGTTTGTATGAAATGAATTCATCATATTAATGGAGACATATATTTTCTGTGGTTTTTAGACAAAAAAAGAAGGCATATCCATTTGGATACGCCCTCTTTCTGAAATTATAGAATCAACAATTATTCTTTGATGAATGTTTTAGTGATATATCCGTCATTAGTGTAGATTCTAACAACGTAGATACCTTTAGCCAAAGAAGATACGTTGATTTGGTTGCCAGCAGCTTCGATAGCAAGTACACCATTCAAACCGTAAACTTCCATCTTGTTAGCCTCTGTGTTAACAGTCAAGATATCAGAAGTTGGGTTAGGAGAGATAACAACTTTAGCAGCGATCTCAGCAGGAGCCTCTTCGATGCCAGTTACCAAATTGTCACCCATACGGATTTGGTCAACAGCGTATGTGAAATCAGTTCCAGCAAGCTGGCTATCGTTGAAGTTCAAAGAGCATGCCTTAACTCCATCAGGAACGGTTACTGTTTGTTTTTCCCAAGTCCAGATAGAAGGGAATTCTTGGTCTGCGTAAAGTTGAACAGACTCTCCGTTATCAAAAGTAACAGTGATACCCTTTATGTTAGGAATGTTGTTGCTTGCAACAGCCTCTTCCCATGCAGCTTCATGCTCTGCATTTTTATCGAGATATCTCTTCTTGAGTAACATAGCTACTTCAAATGTTTTCAATCCATCAGGAATAGCAATGTTGTTGATAGAGGTAGTTACATATGCGTCATTCTTTTTCTCGTGAGAGATACTTAATCCATGATAAAGTTCTGAACCGTGAAGGCCAGACTCGTCTGGTGTTTTATCCCAGCATCTTGCTAAATTAAGGTTTTTTCCAGAACTAAGGCTTGGAATGATTCCTCCGTGGAATTCTGATTCTTCTGCCATAACCAATCTAACAGTGTTATCTGAGTAGATGGTTGCAGCAACAGTTGTGAAATCCTCTGCGTAGAACGGCTTGTTTCCTTCACCATAGAAGTAGAGGTTCTTAATGTACACTGGCTCCAAAAACTCTTTACTCTCTCTGATGTATGACATGCAGAAGTATTTCATCTCTTTGATGGAAGGATTTGCAAAAACGAATTGCTTGCGAGTCTTGAATTGATCTCCGTTTTGAATAGCATCGATAGCTGCTTGTACGGTGATTCTTGCTTGAAGAACATCTGTACCTTTATTTGTATTAACAGAATCTTCCAATCCGAAAATAAAGGCAGGTTTTGTACCATCAGCTGTTTCGCCAGCAACTGTCATTTCTTTGTAAGTGACGGATGTTGGATCTACTGCAGCAGGAATTGCATATTCTATGTTCATCACCCAAGTCTTCTCCAAGTTAAGCGGAGCTGCAGAAAGATCGAATCTAACGTCGTTGTATTGGTTCAACTTAAGGAACTCTGCTACAGCCTCTCCGTTGTAAGTCTTTCCTGAGTTCAAAAGGCTACCATCGTTGTTTTCGTATGGTAATTGAAGTATGTTCTCGTTAATGATACCATCTTTAACGATCCAATATACTTCTCCGTTGCAATTTTTGCAAGTGTCCAAATATTCAGCGGCATTGATGTTCAATGCAGCCATAGACAAGAATGCTAATGTAGTAATTTTCTTCATTGCGCTATTTTTTTGTTTATAAAAAATACTCCCCCCTCTGGAAGGAGGAGGGGAGTACTTCGAAATTTAATTAATTTTATTTCTTAATAATTTTCTTAGTAACAACTGAACCATTTGCCAATGTTACTTTTGCAATGTAAGTACCGCTTGCAAGAGCAGCGATGTTTACAGAGTTTGCAGATGCTTCCGCAACGACGCAACCAGCAATGTTGCAAATTGATATCTTAGCAACATCTCCTGTAGCATAAACAACATCATTTGCAGGAGAAGGATAGATAACAACACCATTAGATGCAATGTCTTCTGTCTTTACATTCTCATAACCAGGACCAGTGTATGCTCTTGCAAAGGTTAAACGAAGTGGACCAAAGTCTCCTGCTGCCTCTACTTCATCTGTACCAGCACCCCAGAAAATACGAATGGTGTGCTCACCAGCTTCTTTAAACAACAAACCTGCATTTATTTCTTCTGCATCATCCAAGTTGTTATCTGGTGTTTGCCATTGCCAAGTTTTCCAATCTTCCTGACCCTCTTTCTTCTTTAAATCGGTAAAGAAAGATATGGTTGTCAATTCTTCTTCTGTATCAATATCATACAAAAGATTTACACCGAAAGTTTTTGAGTCGATACTCAATTCTCGCTTGGTGGTTGGATTCACTAAAGCTTCCAAAGTATAGTAACCTGGCTCTTCAACTTCAAGTGTGTAAGTTTCCCACTCAAGAGGCTCGATGTAACCCAAGTTATGCCATCCTTCTGTATTTGTTATACCATAGCAGTTAGATGCGTCTACACACTCTTCAGGTCTGAAGTTGAATCCTTCACCACCCCATTTGAATGCACCATTACACAAAGAACCATCATTCTTCTCATCATCTACAGTGTTTTCCTCATGGTAAGTAACGCCTTCACCTGCACCTACTGTAGTAAGACCTCCTTCTGTTTCAGCCTTACCCTTTGGATTAACATCGTATTTTCCTAAGTCGATGACACCAGGAACTTTCTGACATTCACCTTCATAGCATGCTGTTATTACTGGTTCTGGTGCATAATGTCCTAACATGTATTTTTCAACAACATAATTTCCTGAAGTAGACAATTGCATGCTACCGCAACTCATAAGGGCAGAAGCCTGCTCAGCTTTCTCTCCGAATGACCAACAACACCAAGGTGTCTTGTTTCTTGCAGCTTCATCCATAAGTGCTTTTGCTCCATCCTTACAATTGTCATCAATGTTTCTTCCTTGAGCTTGACCTCCATCGAAGTTGGCAACACCCCACTCAGAGATAAACACTGGAATTGCATTTACAGCTCCTTGATAGTAACCCAACAATCCTTTATGAGAACAAGCGTAATAGTGGAATGAATACATAATGTTGCTATATCCAGTAAGAGGATTTGATTTAGCTTGGTCAATACGTTGATCCCACTCTGGTGTTCCCACAACAATGATAGCGTCTGGCTCGTTTTGACGGATAGTCGGAATTACCTTGTTAGCGTATTCCTTGATTCTATCCCAACTTACACCGTTAGGCTCGTTACAGATTTCATACAACACGTGATTGTATCCTTTTTGTTTTACGTATGAAGTGATCTCTCTGAAGTAGTTGTTGTAGTCACTGTAGCTTCCGTTTAATGGGTCTCCAGGAGTCAAAATGTGCCAATCACAAAGATAGTACATACCATGTTTTGCTGTCAAGTCAATCAGGTTTTTTGTAATCTGAGTGAATCCGTTTTTATCGTTATTGTAACCACCTTCTTCTACATACATGGCACCACGATAGATGTTTGCACCCCATGCCTTCATTTGCTTGATTGCACCTTCACTATGACAATCTCCCCAGTTGTTTTGCCATCCGAAGGAAGACCATCCCTTTATTTGAATTGATTCGCCTTTTTCGCTGACGATGTGAGTACCCTGAACTTTCAAACGACCCCACTCCTTGATGTAGTCGTTGGCGCCAGGATTATTCTCATCCAATGCAGCGTTGGCTGTCATTGCTACTAATGCAGTAGCTGCTAATGATAAAAGTTTCTTCATTTCTATCTGTTTTAGTTAATAATAATTGTATTAATATCTCTCTACTCATTTACACTTATAACTATGCTACTCAACACAACATCATCTTTTACATTCCAACACGTACTATGCCCCATTCTTTGTAGTATACTATAAGCGTGCCAAAGGTAACTTATTTTTTGTTTGTGACAAAATTTTTTAAAAAATATTTGGTCGCTTTTGTCGGGGTATGACAACTATGACAATGATTTTAATTGTTTTTGCTTATTTTTAATTCGTCTGCTATTTTATCCATTCCTAAAATCTCCGCACAGGTGAAGAATGAGGTCATACTGACGCCTAAAACGCCGTGTAGGTTGAGATTCTGTCCTGTTAATAATAGATTTGACACAGGAGTCTTGGGGGTTAGCATGGTATAGGCCAATTGGGCATGGTCTTTTTGTATTCCGTATGCACTTCCTTGGTAGGTGCCTGTATAGTCTCGGTAGGTGAGTGGCGTGCTTGTGTAGATCCTCTCAATATTCTCCTTGAGCAATGGAATCCTCTTGCTTGCTAACTCAATACATTCTTCGGCTTTCTGCTCTTTCATCTTTTCGTAATCGGCACCTCTCTTCATAATGGAGGTCTCTTCCCATTGGGCCACCTCTTTCCATGTCATTGGGGTGAGCAGATCGATGTTGCATGTTGTCTCTTCTCCTTTTTCTGGTGTTTGGTAGCTGACAAGCACGCAATCTTTCTTTTGGTTCTCTTTGTATTCGTAATAAGACCAAATATTGTCTGTCTCGTAGATATACAGATTACGATTCAAATAGGGAACCGTATGGGGTTTCAGTTGCAGGTTGGCTGTGAACATTCCGTATGTGTTAGGTATGTTCCCTATACGTCTTTTGTAAATATTTCGAATGATCTTGCTCTCTTTTACTAAGTCCAATGTCTTTACGGGATGGATGTTAGAGATGAAGGTGGAGCCCTCCACTTCCTCTCCATTGGAAAGTCTGGCTCTTGTTATCACTCCGTTTTCTTCTATCAGCTCTGTCACCATCGCTTTTGTACGCACAGTGCCTCCTTGCGATGTGATATGTTGGGCTAATTGTTGCGCAATCTGCATTCCTCCGCCCTCAATTCTCCATGCACTTTGGATATAGGAGTCGTTGATCTGTGCAAATATGTAGAGAGGCAGTTTCTGCGGATGAAGCTCCATCTTGAGTGATGTGCCGGCCAACACGTTACGTAGCAACGGGTCACTGATTGTCTCGTTCAGAAAATCATAGGCGGATTGTGTGAAGGCTTTTGACATGAAAAACTCTTCTGCTGATCGTGGAGAGAAACTATTGAAAATGTTTCTGCCTATTTCGCTGAGAGTGGCAATATACTGTTTTAAATTCTCTCTCTGATGTGGAAACTTTGCAGACAAGGTCTCTATGAATCGTTCATATCCGTTGGCAAAGGCATAACTTTCCCCATGGAAAATCACTTCATCAAAACACTCTTCATCCAATTTCTTCCATGGCAAATCCATAAGACGGAAGTAGTTGAATATTCGGTTGAGGTGTTGCCCCTCGGCTAATCCTCCTATGTAATGAAACCCGGTGTCATAGGTGTTCCCTTTCCGATGGAACGTTTGCAGACAACCTCCTAAAACAGGTGTTTGCTCTAATACGCATACATTCAGTCCGTTTTTGGAAAGCGTGTATCCACATTCCAATCCTCCTAAACCTGCTCCTATTATGACAACATCGTATTTCATACGTGAATATTATGCCTTATACAATATGAATCGTTCGTCTTCGTCTTTTTTCTGAAATTTGGTTGGCACTTGAATCTTTCCAACCATTTCTTTGTGAAGTAGGATGATACGAGCCGACTCCATGCAATCTTTGAATGCTTCTGGAATGGCATCATCCGTCGGGTTGATGGCAATTGCATCAAATTTCTCTTCCAATATGGCTTCATTGGTGGTGAATTTAATGCGGTCGTCTTTGCTGTAGCAATTGTTGGCAATGGTGATCGCATTCTCGTTTTTGTCATAACCGACAATCTGCATGTCTGTTGTGTTGATATGAAACCAATAGGCTTTTGCTCCGTAATTACAGTTGTAATCCAACATGCGTCCTTCCATTGGGAAGAGATCGTTCAATATGCTGTAATTGTGGGTGATTTTCAATTCGTTTTTAACGGTCTTTTCCACATCATACCCTTTATACTCGTAGATATTGCGTATCTGCTGTTTGTTCGACATCGATTTCTTTTTGTTGAAATAGATCTCTCCGTGCATGATGTTGAACAACGTGATAGGCGCCACTCCTTTGCCTGCTTGTCGTTTAATCAACCAATAGAATAGGAATGGTTGCAAAGTGTAAGCAATCAGTAGTGCGGAACTCATACCAATCAGCGTGGAAACTCCAATGGAGCGAACGGATGGATGATGAGCAAAGAGTAGGGAAGTGACAGTGATGATCAACACCATTGCAGAGAACAATATGGCAGTTTTGTGGAAAACCAGCAGGTTCTTCTTTGTTCGGTATTCTGCCAATAATCCATCCATGATGAAGATACTATAATCTACACCCACACCATAAATGAATGAAGATACGATGATGTTGATGAGGTTGAATTCGATTCCAAAGATTCCCATAACTCCTAAGACGATATACCAACTAAGGGTCATTGGCAAGAATGAGATGAATGCCAGAATGAAACTCTTGTAGGCAATGAGCAATACGATCAATACAAAGAGTGATGAGAGTCCTAATGTGACATTGAAATCTTTGTGAATTAATTCCAGCATGTCACTTGTATAATAGAATGGGTCGATGACCACAAGATGTTTGTGAGAAGTTATTTCGTCGCATACTTCTGTCTTGTATTCCTCTTTCAGAAGAACAGGGGTAAAGACTAAGTATTTGCCATCTGTGTATTCCATCAAGTTACATTTGATAGCTTCTGGCAAAGCCTTGCTTTCATAGATGGAGAATGGTTGATAGTTGGTGTACTCTATGAGGTGGCGGAAGGCGTTCAGAGAGTCGGGAGTGAATCCGCATGCCACTGCTGCTTGATCCATGTCTGTTAGCACTTGTGCCTTTTTGGTCGGTGTCCAATATTTATTCCATGCATCAATTCTTTCTTGTTGCTCGGAATTGAGTAAGAAGATTTGATTGTTGTTACCCGTGAAGGATCCAATCTTTCCTAAGTCTTCCAAGGCGTCCAACATTTTGGTCATTTGACGATTGTAGTACAATGCAGTGTCCAAACTCTCAGAAGTGGCTGCGAAGTACATTGTCTGATAGCCTTTTGTTGTGTGTTCGGCTAGTATTTTCTGGGATTCTATTACTTTTGGCTCATAATGGCTCAAATGTCTGATATTGGTGTCAAATTTCACCCAATCGGAGGTGAAAAAGCTAAGAATACTGATAAAAGTGATGCCACAGATGAGCAGTGTTTTCCTTTCGAATGGATAAGAGTTAATCTTATTCAGTATGGAGAGAATCTTCTTTGATGGTTCTTTCTTATCTGTGCCAAAGAACTGAGGTAGGAAGATAAGACAGAATAGTGTGGTACCCACTAAAGCCAATGAGGCAAAGATACCAAAATCTTTGAGTAGCTCTGCACGAGTGAAGAGTAGACTTAGAAATGCACCGATAGTGGTGAGCGAACCTAGAATAACTGGTACTGTCTGCTCTTTTATGACTCTTACAGGATCGTTGACATATTTTTTATGAATAAGCACGTGTAGGCAATAGCTAAGGGCGACACCTAAGACGATGGCACCGATACCCAAGGCCAATAGTGATATTTGTTCCTTGATGAAATAGATGACGGTCAGAGAAAAGAAGAATCCATATCCAATTGGAACCGCCATCTGTAATATGAATTTAGGATCGCGGTAACACAACAATAGGATAATGCAGATAATTAGCATGGAGACGGAGAGCGTCATGAACAAATCTGACTTGATTTGTTTCGCATTGAAGACGCTTTGTGGGGCAGCTCCATGGTAATAGACCTCAACGTCTGGGTATAGCTTATTGTATTCTTCAATTTCGTTGTCGATTTCGTTGATAAGTTTGCTGCTTAGTTTGGAGTCTAATGTCTTGAAATTAGGCGACAACCAAACGATGGCAATAGCACTATCGGGAGAAAAGAAGTGATTGTCAATGATTTTATAATTGGAACCGAGACCCTCTTTTAGCGAACTTGCTTTGTTCATAAAGACTTTTCTGAAAGCCAGAGGGTCTTTGAAGATGACATCCATCATCATAGAGCCGGTAGGCGAGTAGATGGTCATCAGATTCTCTTGCATTTGTTGAGAGATGGCTTCTTTGGTGGTGAGGGAGTCAATGATTTTGTAATCAGTTGAGTCGATAAAGATAGGAAGTTGATTATATAGTTCGCCAATGGCGTTTTTCAATAAGTCGGCATCTACACGATAGAGAGATTCGTCTAGCATCTCTTTGCATATTGGATTGACGAGTAGTCTATTCATGAAAGTGTCGATAGAGGTAGATGTACGAGAAACATCTGTCGTGTCGGAAGTAGGTTTAAAGATGATGAATAGTTTGTCTTTAACCTTTAGATTTTCAAAAACGACCTCTTTCGTGTTGTCTTTATCTTTTGTAGAAGGTAATAATTTGGTTACATCTTCCTCGTATTTGATTTTCGTTCCAAAATAGACGAAAAACAGGGTGCTAAGAATCAGAGTCGCCCAAAATACTAATCTGTTCTTTTTGAAAAAATAGTATATCGAAGTAGTGAGTTTTGTCATATTTCGTGTCTATTTGGCGGGTGCTATAAATTTTCGAGGAATTTTATTCTGCGCTGTATTCGCCTTTATATTCGAGGTAAAGAATCGAGTTGTCTGGTGAAGTGATTTTAGCTGTTGCCAGATAACTGTTTTCTTCCTTTTCTTCTAGATGAAGAGCGATGAGCAATTGAGGCGCATTTTGTGGAGTGATGAGAGCTGCGAAACGACAAAGAGCGATGGAGTCGATTCTCAGTTTCTTGCCTGTTTGTTGCTCTGCGCATTCGCGTATGGTTTGAACGTTGCATACGCCAGGGCAAATGGGATCTCCTGGGAAATGACCTTTGTATATTTCGTGATCTGCATTTAGTTTTGTCAGATACAATGTTTCGTCATCGTTCTTTGTAATCTGCTCTATTGTGAAAAAATCTCCTATTAGCATAATTGTTGTCTGAATCGTTGTTAGAATCGTGAAAATTAGCATCCCCAGCGTTCTTTCCATTTTTGGAAAAACTCGGGGTTATTGAGTTGAAGTTCTCCGTCGATACTCATGAAAACCTGTGTGGTTTCGGCTGTGAGTACAACACTCATATCAGATTTGTTGTATATGATATAGTCGAATACCATTTTTGCAGCCTGCGTAGGTCTGTAAATTGTTTCAATAAGAATGGTGTCTCCGATAGTGACGCTCTGTTTGAATTTTATTTTCATGTCGACCAAAGGGGCGGTAAACCCATTTTTGTACATGGTAATATATTCTATGCCATATTGGTCGCCAAATTTTTCTCGTCCGTCTTCCAAGTATTTAACATAGTTGCCATGCCACACGATTCTTAGGGAATCCACTTCGCAGAATCGGATTTTCACCTCGGTTCTGCATGAGAGTGTTTTTGCTGGTATGGAACTATTATTAGCCATTGCTTATTCTTTTATGAAAATTTTCATTTGACAGGTGGCAATTGTCTCGTCGTTGACTTTTGCTTCTGTTTTAATGAGAGAAACATTCATAATTTCAGAAACCGTTTTTATGTGAGTTAAAACACGTTCGCCTACTTTAGGGCGACGAATCAATTTAAATTTTTTGATTTCGCCGATGTAGCCGACAGGTGGTTTTTCTGCGTTTTTCAACTTTTCTTTGTATCCTGCAAAAGCAGAAGCTGATTGAGCGATGTGCTCAATCAGTCCTGGTTCTATTAATTCTCCGTTTTCGCAGAAAATATTATCTGACTTGATTAACAAGCCTGTGTTGCACTCTACCTCGTCGGCATCATAAAAGGTGTCGACCATCATGATAGGAGCTCTTTGCGGAATCAATTCCTTTATGCCTTCTCCTTCGAATAGAGGTGTCTTATTACTCATAGAACTTATTTTTCAATTCTTTCATACAAGAAATCATAGAGTTCGGAGAACTTTTTGATTTGCATCATCTCCTGACCACTAATTTTTACTTTGTATGTGTTTTCAATAACAGCAACTAAATCAATCAAACTTAAGCTGTCAAGAGCAAGAGTCATCTTTACAGAACCCTCTGGCTGTATGGTGGAGACCTCCACCTCAAACTCTTCTGCTAACAGTTCGTTAAGCTCGTCAATAAATTGTTGTTTCTCCATAGATTGCATGGTTTTTTATTTGACAAATTTTTTAACGATTAGGGTAGAGTTGGTACCACCGAAACCAAATGAATTGGATAGGAAGGTGTCAAAACTCTTCTCTACACGTTTGTTCGGAATATTCAATTTTGCTGAATCCTCATCTGGATTTTCAAAGTTGATGTTTGGTGCGATGAAGTTGTTTTGCATCATCAACATTGAATAGACAACCTCACTGGCTCCTGCCATCCACATCTCATGTCCTGTCATCGCCTTTGTAGAAGTAACTTCTGGCTTGTGATCTCCGAATACATTAAAGATAGCTTTAGCTTCCTGACGGTCTCCAACAGGAGTAGAAGTTGCGTGTGCATTCAAATAGCCAATTGTGCGGATATCAATTCCTGCTTCACGAATAGCCATTTGCAATGAGCGACTTGGTCCATCCACATTTGGCTGTGACATGTGATCACCATTGGATGAGAATCCATAACCGATAACCTCTGCTAAGATAGGAGCTCCACGCTTAACCGCATGTTCGTAACTTTCAATGATAACGGTTGCTGCACCACCACCTGGTACCAAACCATCACGGTCGCGGTCGAACGGACGTGATGCTTTTGTTGGATCATCCTCTCTGATAGAGAAGGCACTGATACCATCGAAACTACCAATAGAGTATGGATTCACTTCTTGTGCACCACCACATACGATGCAATCTTGCAATCCCCATTTAATCAACAGTGATCCAAGTCCGATGGCATGTGAACTACTTGCACAAGCACCTGAAACCGTTAAATTGATACCTCTTAGTTTGAAGATACAACCAAGGTTCATGGTTACGGTAGAGTTCATTGATTGGAAGATGGCTCCTGAACCTACTAGAGTGGTGTCTTTCTTTTCACGCATGGTGTCTACACTTTTGACAACTGCGTCTGCTGTACTATCATTACCATAGAGTAAACCTACTTCGTTTTTCTCTAAGTAATCCATGTCTATATTTGCATTCTTCAACGCTTCACACGTAGCAACGTATGCGTATTTAGCCTCTTCTGGCATGTATACTCGCTGACTTCTGCTGAGTTGACCTTTTAGGTCTGGAATTTCCAATTTTGCTGTTAATGCGGATCTGAATCCCATCTCTTTACGTACAGGGTCAAAGATGATTCCTGACTTTCCATTGTATAAGGATTCCTTTACCTCATCTAATGTCTTACCCAAACATGAGTAGATACCCATACCGGTAATAACAACTCGTCTGTTCATGTCTTAACGAATTTATTTATTAGTATTAATTTTTACTTTCTACTTTATTTTGTCATTTTCCACCCCCTACTACCTTACAGAGTAGAGGTATGCAAATTGTGGCGCAAAGATAGAAAAAATTTCCTTTTCGAGCAAAATAAAAATTTATTGCAGCAAGTTTACTTGTCTTTCTCGAAATAATGATATATTTGTGTGGCGTTTGTTCTTTGTCGATACCTCTTTGTTTAAACAAACAATCACGTTTGTATTAATAATAAGGTATACGCCTTCTGAAACGTGCTAATGGTGAGTTTTACAAATTCATCGTTTTAAATAAATAGTTTGATTTGTGGGTTGACGAACTTTATTCATAGAACCCACCTAAAAAATATGATCAATATGAAATGGATAGGTAAATTTATCGGAACATTGTTTCTCGTCCTGCTCGTCACAAATGCGAATGCACAAAAGAAATATGCTCCCGATCAATATTATGGAAGAGAATATCGCTTTGATGGCGACACCTTGCGCTATCGTGTATTATATCCTGCTGGCTATGATGCAGGATTGAAATTCCCTTTGTTTATTTTTCTTCATGGAGAGGATGAACGGGGTAGAGATAATGTTCTGCAGTTGAAAACGGGTGGATACCTTTACAAAGAGCAGACAATACGCGACTACTATCCCGCTGTGGTGCTAATTCCTCAGTGCCCAGAGGATGATGCGTGGGTTAATTACAATATCTTGAGCGATGGCGAGATCGAAATTCCAGACAATCCGGAAGAGACAAAAACATTCCGTATGTTGACGAAATTGATCGAACATTATTTGAAACTACCGTATGTTGATAAGACTCAGGTTTATATCGTAGGTTTCTCAATGGGTGCCTTCGGTGCTTTGGAAATGGCCATGAAGAACTCCAGACTTTTAACAGCTGCTGTATCCATGGGAGGTGCTATTCAACCTGAAAGATTGAAAAAACTGAAAAAGTTCCCTATCAGAATGTACCATGGTCAGGATGATAAGGTAGTGCCTATTACGTATGCTCGTGATGTCTATTATCAACTGAAATCGAATGGATGCCCTGCTGATTTGGTCGAATATCCTGGTACCGGACATGATTCATGGACGATGGCTTTGTCTTCTTCTGATTTTATGGAATGGATTTTCGATAAGAAGAAAAAATAGCATATTCCATAATTGTAATTGTAAGAATTTGAATTTTAATTGATTAGATACAATTGTGAATTTTATCGTAAAAAAAGTGCTTGAATAATTGTCGATTTGAAAATAATAACATACCTTTGCATCGCAATTCGGGAGAGAATTGTATAGGTTAAAAATTAAGTTTTTGGTGCGTTAGTTCAGCTGGTTAGAATACGTGCCTGTCACGCACGGGGTCAGGGGTTCGAGTCCCCTACGCACCGCACAAAAACTTATGATAACCAATTAAATTTTGGTGCGTTAGTTCAGCTGGTTAGAATACGTGCCTGTCACGCACGGGGTCAGGGGTTCGAGTCCCCTACGCACCGCATCAGATAGAGAAGACGATGAGTCTTCTTTTTTTGTTTTATGTCGTTTGTTCTTTTGGTTGTTTGTTCTGTTGCTTGTTTTTGCCGTCGTATGGGCGAATAGCATTCGCCCCATCTCCTTCTCCCTCTAGTTTTTTGTGGCAAAAAAGACTTTTATTCAATCCTCATGATCTTTGCACCGATGGCGTTTAAACGGCCATCAATATCCTCGTAACCTCGATCTATTTGTTCTATATTGCTGATCGTGCTTGTTCCATTGGAACTCATGGCTGCGATTAGTAGTGCGATACCTGCACGAATATCAGGTGAGGACATATTAGAAGCACGTAGCATTGTCTCTTTTCCCAAACCAATCACAGTGGCTCTGTGTGGGTCGCAAAGAATGATTTGTGCTCCCATGTCAATCAGTTTGTCTACAAAGAACAAACGGCTCTCGAACATTTTTTGGTGGATAAGAACACTTCCTTTGGCTTGAGTGGCTACTACAAGGAAGACACTAAGCAGGTCGGGCGTTAAGCCTGGCCAAGGTGCGTCGGCAAATGTCATAATGGAACCATCCATGAATGTGTCGATGGTATATCTGTCTTGGTGAGGTATGTAAATGTCATCGTTGATGTGTTCAATCTTAATACCCATTTTGCGGAAGCAATCAGGTATCATACCCAACTCTTCGTAACGAACGTTCTTAATGGTGATCTCCGAACCCGTCATGGCAGCCATTCCGATGAAACTACCAATTTCAATCATATCGGGTAGAATTGTATGATTGTCACATCCATGAAGTTCTTTAACTCCCTCAATGGTCAGTAGGTTGGAACCGATACCGCTAATCTTGGCTCCCATTTTGTTCAACATTTTGCATAGCTGCTGAATGTATGGCTCGCAGGCAGCATTGTATATGGTGGTGGTGCCTTCAGCGAGGACTGCTGTCATAACGATGTTGGCTGTACCTGTGACGGAGGCCTCGTCGAGCAGCATGTACAAACCTTTCAGTTTGTTGGATTGTATTCGGTATAGTTTGAGTTCGGGATCGAAGCAGAAGATGGCGCCTAGTTTTTGAATACCTATAAAGTGCGTGTCCAATCGACGACGTCCGATTTTATCACCTCCAGGTTTGGGAACCACGGCTTTCCCGAAACGAGCTACCAAGGGACCGACAAGCATGACGGAACCTCTCAATACGGAACATTGTTTGTAGAATTGAGGAGTGTCCATGAAGTCGAGATTGACATTGTCCGCTTGAAATGTATAGCATCCTTTTTCTTTTTTAGTGACTTTTACCCCCATGTCTTTGAGAAGACAAATCAGGTTGTTGACATCGAGGATGTCAGGAATATTAGAGATGGTCACTTCCTCGGAGGTGAGGAGAGTGGCGCAGATGACTTCCAATGCTTCGTTTTTTGCACCTTGAGGGTGAATTTCACCTTTCAAAGAGTGTCCGCCTTCAATTAAGAATTTTGCCATGGTATAATTTAGGGTTGAAACTGAAGTTATTTTTTCTTTTTCTTTTTGCTAGATGTAGTGGCTGTAGTAGTGTTTTTAAACTCTGCCAATTTGATGCCTTTGTTGTGGAGAATAATATTCTCTTTTGATAAATAGGCTAGGTCGTCAAATATTTTCAGATCGTCGACACCATCTTTGTTGAAGGTGATGTAACTTTTCTTCATATAGTTGGCGATCATGATTTCCAATTGATCGCGTTCTTCGCCTTCGTCCATCTCGACTGCTTTTTCTATGAGACTGTGGATTAATTTCCCGTAGTGAAGAAAGCGTATGCTGTCGGAATTGGAATAAGCAGGACGTTCAGGTTTGACGTACAATTTCTCCTTTTTTATGACTTCGTAAGGATAGTCGATATCTAGTTTGAAATTGGACATGATGGCAAGATGGTCCCATAAAATGTGCTTGAAATCACTTAAATCACGTAGTTGTGGGAATAGATTGCCCATGGTGTTGACAATGGTGTAAGCACAGGCTGTTCTTTCTTCCCTGTCTTCGATTGTCAGGCAGTGATCAACCATATTTTGAATGTTTCTTCCGTATTCGGGGAGAATCAATTTCTCCATTTGCGTATTATAATCCATAATCGATAGAAATATAAACAATATAATCAGGTACGCAGGCACCTGGTTTTGTCTTAGATGAAATTTTTTGTAAAGTTAGGAAAAAAAACTGACTTCCATACTTTTTTGACTTGCCATTAAAAAAAATTCTTGATTTTTTTGTGAAACTATTGTGAGATTTGAAAAATTGAATTATTTTTGCAACGTTTTACTACCGCAGGCTAAATTCTTAGCCCAAGTAATTAATCAAAAAATATTTTTAATATCGAAAACGATGTAAGAACATCGGTTATTGTGATAAAGTGTTACAACAAACTTATATGATGTTTTTTTTAGAGTGAAATTTGATTCTGTTTATCAGTTGATTTATGAAAATAAGTGATTTAAAGACAAAAACCCTTGCTGAATTGAAGGGGATTGCCAAAGAATTGGAAATAAAACGTCCTGATTCTTTCCGAAAAGATGATTTGATTTTTAGAATTATAAATGAGATTGCCGCATGGCAAAATGAAGGAAAGCCACTTCCTGCAAATTTAAATTTTGAGGGAGAGGACGATTCTGTTGGTCAAAGTTTCCAAGATTCTTTCGAAGTTGAGACTTCCTCATTTAATGAAGGGAAATCAAATGATGAGTCGGCAACCTCACAACCTGTGTATGTAGAGTCTAGTTATAACAAGACGAAGAATGCAGTTCAGCAGAGCTTTGATTTCGAAAATGGTGGCTACGAGGATGACAGACAGTCGGGAGGTGCTGCAAACTATAAACAAAATCATTCTAAATCAAACGAAGATGGATTCCGCTCCGAATTTAATAATCCTGATAGAGAAAGACCTGAAGAGGATTTTTCAAGAAAGAAAAACCAGCAGAATCAACAGAATCAATCGCAGCCTAGAAATCGTGCATTCGGAGGTTTCGATGCCATGTCATCGGGTAATGCAGCCGCAGCTGTGGCAAGAATGATATTGAACAAGAAAAAAGGAATTCCAACTCCTAACCAGGAAGAGATACTCGAGAACATTAAAAAGATGAACGAGGAGGCTAAGCATGAAAATGAGAAGAAGGCCGTTCAAGAAAAAGAGTTGGATAATTCTGCTAAAATAGAAAATAATGTGCCTCAGGAACAGCCTATTGCAACACCTGATGCAAAGGAGAGTCAACAGGCACCAAAAAAAGTATATGATTTTGAAGATATCGTAAAAGGACAGGGAGTGTTGGAAATCACCAATGATGGTTTCGGGTTCCTTCGCTCTGCTGATTATAACTATTTAACATCTCCTGATGATATTTATGTCTCTCAATCGCAAATCAAATTGTTTGGATTGAAAACGGGTGATGTCATTGAAGGTACAATTCGTCCTCCTAAAGAGGGAGAAAAATATTTCCCGTTGGTAAGAGTTGATAAAATTAATTCCCGCTCTCCAGAGTTCGTTCGCGATCGTGTTCCTTTTGATCACTTAACTCCATTGTTCCCTGATGAGAAGTTCAATTTGACGGGAGGACGTACAACTTGCAATACATCTGTTCGTGCAGTTGACCTTTTTGCACCGATAGGTAAGGGTCAGCGTGGTTTGATTGTTGCGCAGCCTAAGACAGGTAAGACAATGTTGCTTAAAGATATCGCTAACGCCATTGCGGAAAATCATCCTGAGGTCTATATGATTATCCTTTTGATTGACGAACGTCCTGAGGAGGTAACCGATATGGCCAGAAGCGTAAATGCAGAGGTGATTGCCTCTACATTTGATGAACCAGCAGATCGTCATGTGAAGATTGCCGGTTTGGTGTTGGAAAAGGCAAAACGTATGGTGGAGTGTGGTCATGATGTGGTGATTTTGCTTGATTCAATCACTCGTTTGGCTCGTGCATATAACACGGTGGCTCCTGCGTCTGGTAAGGTCTTGTCTGGAGGTGTGGATGCAAATGCGTTGCAAAAACCAAAACGATTCTTCGGTGCTGCCAGAAACATTGAAAATGGAGGTAGCTTGACCATCATCGCTACTGCATTGACGGATACGGGATCTAAGATGGATGACGTTATCTTTGAGGAGTTTAAGGGTACGGGTAATATGGAGTTGCAATTGTCACGCCAATTGTCCAACAAACGTATCTATCCTGCCATCGATATCATCTCTTCTAGTACTCGTCGCGACGATTTGTTGCAATCGCCTGAGGTGGTACGCCGTATGTGGGTATTCCGTAATCATATTTCGGAAATGACTCCTATCGAAGCAATGGATTTCTTAAAACGTCAGATTGAAATGACTCGCTCTAACGAGGAGTTGCTGGCAACCATGAATAGTTAAGAGACGATTATTTGTTGTCTCTGCCAATCCGATGCGCACATCCTCTTTGAATGATGTGCGCATCGTTTTTCATATCTACTCCAAATTCCACAAAATATACAGTTTTTTATGGTGAATTTATGGAACACGCCTTGACAGAACCACCCTTAAATTGTATGAAAAGGAGACTTTAATATTTGTTTACATCTAACACTTTTTTATTTAGTTTTTGACTTCGTTTCTTGAAGAAGTTTTTGTAAATTTGTACAAAAATTATGGCATGGGAAAAGAGAAACAAAAACAGGATGAAGTGCCCACAAAAGGTGGATTTTTTTCAAAATTGAGACATTCCTTGTCGAATGAACCGTTGCGCTTGGCAATGGGTGTTGTCGTGATTATTTCAGGACTGTTTTTGACTTTGTCTTTTTTCTCCTTCTTTTTTACAGGTTGGGAAGACCAAAGCCTTTTGAAAGGTGATTATTCGAATGAGTATTTGGCGGAGAATATCAAAAACTGGACAGGCTTGTTAGGTGCCAGATTGTCTGATTTCTGTATAAACCGCACTTTTGGTGTTTCCGTTATATTTTATCTGTTTTATTGGTTCCTTATCGGTTTTTGGTTGTTGAACGTGCGTCCTTTTGAAGGAAAAATGCGTAAAGTGTTTTTCATTTGCTCGTTCTTCTTGGTGTGGGGGTCAGTTTTAGCAGGTTCATTTATCGATAGTTATGAATCCACTTTCCTTTTCTTGGGGGGAGAACATGGATATCAAACGAATCTTTTCTTACAGGCAAATGTAGGCTTTGTAGGTGTGGTTTTGATATTGTTTGTTACACTTCTGATATTCTCCTTTTATGCATTTAATGGTGTCTATGAGGGTTTTGTGAAGATGCTGAATCGTATGTTCCATTCTCATCCAGAACCTGTGCTTGACCCAACAGAAAACAACGCTGGAGTGGAGAATGGGGATGGTGAGAAACCAGAGGTCGTTATCAATTCGGGAGACGAGACAGGTGGTGAACCTGTTGCAGCGACATCGACTGACCAACCAGTGGAGAATCCGGAAAAACCAGAAACGGTAGAACCAGAGGGTAATACCATGACATTTGATCTGACGAAACAAGACGGGAATAAGAATGCTTCAGATAATACAGTAAAACAAGGTTCTAAAAAAGACCCAGACGATATCCCATTTGTTGTGGATCCTGTTAACCCAACAGAATTGATTCAAAACACAAATGGAAATGAGGGTGGCTCCCCAGCAACAGAGGCTAATCAACCAGCATCAGAAGTGAAGCCAGAATCGGGTGAGGTTGGCTTTACCATCGAGCAGTCGACTGTCGAGATGGCAAACGGTGAGGGAGATATGACATTGTATGATCCAACTAAGGATTTGGAGTTCTATAAGAAACCAACCTTGGATTTGTTCAAGGAATATGATATTCAAAACAATATAGACGTAGATGAGCAAAACAAGAACAAGAATCGTATTGTAGAGGTTTTGCGTAGTTTTGGTGTTGAGATTACGTCGATAAAGGCGACGGTAGGTCCGACTGTCACATTGTATGAAGTGACGCCTGCTCCAGGTGTGCGAATAGCTAAGATTAGAGGTTTGGGTGATGATATCGCCTTAACAATTGCCGCTAAGGGTATTCGTATTATTGCACCGATTCCAGGAAAGGGAACGATTGGTATTGAGGTGCCAAATGCCAAACCAGTGGTGGTGCCGATGGCTGAGATCATTGGAAGCAAGAAATTCCAAGAGTCTAAGTTTGAGTTGCCTATCGCGTTGGGTAAGACCATCACCAATGAGGTCTTCATGTTGGATCTTTGTAAGATGCCGCACGTTTTGGTGGCAGGAGCAACAGGACAAGGAAAGTCAGTTGGTTTAAATGCGATTATCACCTCTCTGTTGTACAAGAAACATCCATCCGAGTTGAAGTTTGTGATGGTGGATCCGAAGATGGTGGAGTTCAGTATGTATGCCCCAATCGAGCATCACTTCTTGGCTAAGATGCCAGATGCGGAAGATGCCATCATCACGGATGTGAAGAAGGTGGTACAGACGTTGAATTCCTTGTGTGTGGAGATGGATCAGCGTTATGAGTTGCTGAAGGAGGCCTCTGTACGTCAGGTGAAGGAATACAATGAGAAATTTATCAATCGGAAATTAAATCCGAACAAAGGACATCACTTTATGCCATATATTGTGGTGGTGATAGATGAGTTTGCCGATTTGATCATGCAAGTGGGTAAGGATGTGGAGACACCAATCGCACGTATTGCGCAGAAGGCACGTGCAGTGGGAATTCACATGATATTGGCCACTCAGCGTCCGTCGGCTAACATTATAACGGGTGTTATACGAGCTAACTTCCCTGCTCGTTTTGCATTCCGTGTTTCCACTGGATTGGAATCTCGTGTGATATTGGATACGGGTGGAGCAGAGCAGTTGATTGGTCGTGGTGATATGTTGATTTCACAGGGAAACGATTTGGACCGTGTACAGTGTGCATTGGTGGATACGCCAGAAGTGGAGCGCATCGCCAAACACATCGCAGATCAGCAGGGTTATCCTACTGCATTCATACTACCGGAGTATGTTGATGAGAGTGAGATGTCGGAAGGAAAGGCAGATGTTGATTTATCGAAGAAAGATCCTATGTTTGATGAGGCTGCTCAATTGGTGGTGGCTACTCAACAGGGCTCTACATCCATGATTCAGAGAAAATTCTCAATCGGATATAATCGTGCGGGACGTATTATGGATCAATTGGAGGCGGCTGGTATTGTTGGTCCTGCAGAGGGAAGTAAACCACGTCAGGTGATGGTGACGGATATGGCTATGCTTGATACCATTTTGTCATCAATTTAATTTGTCGTGTTTTTTTATTCTTTAACTTTGGGAAGTTTTATTCCCGTAAAAAAAAACAGTATGAAAAGAAGTTTGTTAATAGTTATATCTTTTTTGATTCCGTTCATCTCTTTTGCACAGGAGACAGCTGTCGATCCGAAGGCGAAGGCTTTGTTGGACAAGGCGATTGTGGCTTTTGAGACAAAGAAGGGATTGTCTGCAGATTTCGCTATTAAGGTTGAAAATTCCAGAAATGACAAGAGTGAAAATTTTCAGGGTAATGTACTTCTAAAGGGAGAAAAATTCAAACTCTCTTTGGCGGATGTGGATACCTATTTTGATGGAAAGACGCAGTATGTGTTGATGAAGAAAGAGAATGAGGTGACAATCAGTAACCCAGCGAAGGAGGATATGAAAGAGATCAATCCCATCTTGTTGATGAAGTCGTGCAAAACAGACTATAAAATGCGTTATTTAGGTGAGGAAAAGGTTGGAAACAAGATGATGGAGAAGATTGAATTGTATCCGAATGATTTGAACAGTAAATATTCAATCATCACATTGTTGATGACAAAGGATGAGTTGCAGTTGAATACCATCATTT
Organism: Paludibacteraceae bacterium; assembly: GCA_017430235.1. GTDB lineage: Bacteria > Bacteroidota > Bacteroidia > Bacteroidales > Paludibacteraceae > UBA1181. Next base: position 25,661 of record JAFRNH010000019.1, read on the forward strand.
TGAAAGGGAAAAATGGTATCATCACTCATTTTCAACTAACAAAGGTTGAATATAAGAAAGATCTGGCAGATGGCATTTTTGTCTTCGATGCTACCAAGTATCCTAATGTAGAAGTGGTTGATCTTCGATAAGATAGGAATTTTTGGTTGATAACGTGAATGTTGTAAACGAGACTACAGTCTTGTATTAATAATATATCTAATTTAATACCATCAAAATATGGCAGAAATAGAAAAAGTAAGGTGTTTGATTATAGGATCTGGTCCTGCTGGATATACGGCTGCAATCTATGCGGCGAGAGCAAATTTGTCTCCTGTCTTATACGAAGGAATCTTGCCGGGCGGACAATTGACTACAACTACGGAAATTGAGAATTTCCCTGGTTATCCCAATGGCATATCCGGACCAGAGATGATGGAGGATATTCGTAAGCAAGCTGTTCGTTTCGGAACCGATAGTCGTTTGGGAATGGCTACGAAAGCGGTGTTGAAACCTAATCATAACATCATAACCATTGATGGAGAAAAACAGATAGAGGCTACTACGGTGATCATCTCCACAGGTGCTTCTGCCAAATATTTAGGTTTGGATGACGAAAAGAAATATGCTGGCATGGGAGTCTCTGCATGTGCCACTTGTGATGGCTTCTTTTATCGTAAGAAGACCGTGGTTGTGGTCGGTGGTGGAGATACCGCATGTGAGGATGCTCTTTACCTTTCAAGAATGTGTGCGAAGGTTTATTTGGCTGTTCGGAAAGATAAATTGAGAGCTTCTAATGTGATGAAAGAGAGAGTAATCAATAATGAGAAAATAGAGATTCTCTATAAACATGAGGTGATTGGATTGGATGGTGAAAATGGTGTGGAGTCTGCACTGTTACTCAAAAACAGAGGAGAAGCCAATCAGGAAGAATATAGCATACCAGTCGACGGACTCTTTTTGGCGATTGGCCATCATCCTAATTCAGGTCTGTTTGCAGAGTATCTGGATCTCGATGCAGAAGGTTACATAAAGACGAAAGGTGCTACGGCGCAAACGAATGTACCGGGAGTCTTTGCTGCGGGTGATGTGGCTGACCCATCTTATCGTCAGGCAATTACAGCTGCGGCAAGTGGATGTAAGGCTGCAAAGGATGCAGAACGCTATTTGTTGGCGAACGGACTATAGACCCCACCATATTGAATTGTCATTGTTTCACTAGCTCAAATTTTTTAATACAGATGGATGAATTACAAAGGATAGAGGCACTTAGGAAAGAGTTGAATCAGCATAATTACAACTATTATGTGTTGTCGGCTCCGACTATATCCGATTTTGAGTTTGACCAAAAACTGAGGGAACTTCAAGATTTGGAAAAACTTCATCCAGAAGCATTCGATCCTAACTCTCCGACACAACGCGTGGGTAGTGATATCTCGAAAGAGTTTACTCAGGTCGCTCATAAATATTTGATGCTTTCATTAGGTAACACCTATTCAAGAGAAGAGGTGGCCGATTTCTATCAGCGTGTATCGAAAGGATTGGATGGGGAACCATTTGAGATTGTTTGTGAATTGAAATATGACGGAACCTCCATTTCATTAACTTATGAAAATGGACGGTTGATACGTGCTGTGACGCGTGGTGATGGTGAGAAAGGAGATGATGTCACCGCTAATGTGAAGACGATTCGCTCCATTCCATTGGTTTTACAAGGCGACTCATACCCTGATTCTTTTGAAATCAGAGGCGAGATCTTGATGCCATGGAAGGTCTTCGAGAAGTTGAATGAAGAACGTGCTGAGCAGGAGGAACCTTTGTTCGCCAATCCGCGCAATGCAGCGTCTGGCACATTAAAAACACAGAATTCAAAGGAGGTGGCCAATCGTAAGTTGGACTCCTATCTATATTATTTGTTGGGTGATAATTTGCCAGCAGATACCCATTGTGATAATCTGAATGAAGCTCGTAAATGGGGCTTTAAGATTTCGGATGCCATGAAGGTTTGCCATTCGGTGGATGAGATCTTCGAATTTATCAACTATTGGGACGAGGAGAGAAAGAACCTTCCTGTCGCAACGGATGGTATTGTATTGAAGGTCAACTCGATAGCGCAACAAGAACAACTAGGCTTTACGGCTAAGTCGCCACGTTGGGCCATTGCCTATAAGTTTCAGGCAGAACGTGCATGCACACGACTCAACTCAGTCTCATATCAGGTGGGTCGAACAGGTGCGATAACGCCGGTGGCCAATTTGGAACCTGTACAGTTATCGGGTACGATTGTCAAGAGAGCCTCTTTGCACAATGCGGATATCATCAACTCTTTGGACTTATACATCGGAGATATGGTGTATGTGGAAAAAGGAGGGGAGATTATCCCTAAGATAGTGGGTGTGGATTATAATCAGAGGGGTATTGATATAGGTCCGAAGGTTCAGTTCATCACCACCTGTCCGGAGTGTGGTGCCACACTTGTGCGTGAGGCGGGGGAAGCAGCACATTATTGTCCTAATGATGCAAATTGTCCTCCACAAATCAAGGGAAGGATAGAGCATTTTGTGAGTCGAAAAGCCATGGATATCAATTTGGGAGAGGAGAATGTGAATCTTCTTTACCAAAAGGGTATGATAAAAAATATAGCAGATCTATATACGTTGAATGTCAATGAATTGGCAGGTTTAGATAGGTGGGGGGAGACGAGTGCGAAGAATGTGATGGAGAGTTTGGAGCGGTCGAAAGCGGTTCCATTTGAGCGAGTGTTGTTTGCCTTGGGTATTCGTTATGTAGGTGCGACTACGGCTAAGAAGATTGCCAATGCGTTGAAGAACATTGAGAATATAGAAAAGGCAAGTTTCTCTGATTTGCAAGCCATTGATGAGGTGGGAGAGCGTATTGCTCAGAGTGTGTTGGATTATTTCGCATCAGCAGAGAACAGAGAGATTGTCAACAGATTGAAGGAGGCTGGATTACAATTCCAAATAGATGAGTCGACCTTGAAAAGTCGTTCAAATAAATTAGCAGGATTATCCATCATCATCAGTGGAACGTTTCAGAATCATTCGAGAGATGAATTGAAGGAGTTGATTGAGCAGAATGGAGGAAAGAATGTGACATCCATCTCGTCTAAAACTGATTATCTGATAGCTGGTGAAAATATGGGACCTGCGAAATTGGAGAAGGCGCAAAAATTGAATGTGAAGATGATCAGTGAAGAAGAGTTTGAACAAATGATAAAGTAGGAGGGAAAACGGAATGCTTGAAGAGCTAAAGAGAAAATATGTTGATTGGCAAATAAAGTTAAGTGAGTCGGACAAGAAGTTCAGAAGAGAAAAACAGTTTCTGAATTGGGATGATGTCAAGACCGTCACTGTCCTTTTGACGTATGAGGGGAGACCCAATAATGCGGAGATGGATCAGATTATGCAGATCCTTTCAGACAAGGTGGTGAGTTTCTGGTGTTTTGTCTCCTCAAAAGAGTATCTTCGTCAGGATTCAGAAAAGGTGACTTATTTGAATCCAAAGTCGCTCACCTTGTTTTCCATTCCTAATAAAATCATTAAGGGACGATTTGTTGCAGACCAGTCGGATGTGATGATCGATTTGACATTGGAGGAGAATTTTCCGCTCAAGTATTTGGCAGGAATTTCCAGAGCACATTGTCGATGTGGAAAGAAGAAAGAGAATTATTCCCTATATGATTTAGAGATAAGTCCGACAGAGAAACTATCACGCGTGGATTTGTTGGAACAAATTTTATATTATCTAAAAACGATAAAAACCAAAAATTAGAGAATGCATGGAATTTTTTATAATTTTGCATTCCATTATATGGTAGAAGAAAAAGATGACACAGACAAAATTTACAGGATTAGGCATTGCTCTAATCACTCCATTTAACGAAGATGAGAGCATAGATTTTGATGCACTCGGAAACCTTTTGGATTATCAGCTCCAAAATGGTATTGATTATCTGGTTGTGTTGGGTACGACAGCAGAGACCCCAACGTTATCGGAAGAAGAAAAGAAGTCTGTCATTCAATTTGTCCTGAACAAGGTAAATGGTAAAGTGCCAATTGTCCTTGGTTGTGGAGGAAATAATACAAGAGGAGTTGTTGAGAGATTGAAAAACGATGACTTTACTGGCATCGATGCCATCTTGTCTGTCGTTCCTTACTATAACAAACCATCACAAGAGGGTATTTATCAACATTTTAAGGCAATATCAGAGGCATCTAAGGTGCCTGTGATTTTATACAATATTCCTGGTCGAACAGGTGTGAATATGTTGCCTGATACCACCATCCGTTTGGCACGTGAATTTAAGAACATCATAGCCATCAAAGAGGCTTGTGGAAACATGGATCAGATTAATGATATCATCAAACGTAAGCCAAAGGATTTTATGGTTATCTCGGGTGACGATGGAATCACCTATCCATTGATCACTATGGGTGCACAAGGTGTCATTTCTGTGATTGGAAATGCATTCCCTAAGGAGTTTGGACGTATGGTACGATTGAGTTTACAGGGCGATTATGAGTCTGCTCGTGTGATTCATCAGAAGTTTACGGATCTGTTCGACCTGTTGTTTGTGGATGGTAATCCAGCAGGAGCAAAGTGTATGCTTTCGTTGATGGGTTATATTCAAAACAAGTTGCGTTTACCACTTGTTCCAACTCGAATGGTTACTTACGAGAAGATTCGTGAGGTGTTGAAGGGCTTGAATGTGAAATGTTAATACTTCCATTTTGCGTTACTTCATCAAATTCTCTTATAAAGGTACGAATTATCATGGCTGGCAAGAACAGCCAAACGACGTCTCGGTGCAGTCTGAACTGACCCGAACCATGTCGGTGGTGTTGCGTTGTCCCATCGAATTGGTGGGGGCTGGACGTACAGATGCGGGTGTGCATGCTATGTGTATGTTCGCACATTTTGACGTGGAAGAGAAAATAGATGATGCAAATTTGATAGTCAGTAAGTTGAACAATATGTTGCCAAAGGATATCGCTGTTGATTCAATCTACGAGGTAGCACCAGATTGTCATGCAAGGTTTAGTGCCAAATCGAGAACGTATAAATATTATATCACCACAAAGAAATCAGCTTTTCTTTCAGATTATTCAGCCAAATATACATTTGCCTTGGATATGAAGGCTATGAATGAAGCGGCTAGTAAGTTGATGAACTACACCGACTTCACCAGTTTCTCAAAGGTGCATACAGATGTGAAGACCAACAATTGCACAATCTATCATGCCCAATGGGAACCTACGGAGTATGGTATGGTCTTTACCATAAAAGCCAACCGTTTCTTGCGTAATATGGTGCGTGCCATTGTGGGTACGTTGATTGAAGTGGGGAAGGGCAAACTAACTGTTGATCAATTTTGCGACATCATTGAAAAGAAAGACCGCTGTGCTGCTGGCATGTCGGTACCTGCACAAGGGTTATTTCTGGTGGATGTGGAGTATTAACTATAACCTCACCTAATAAAAAGTATGGATGAAATAAGAATTTACCAATCTCATTTGCGGATGATCCTGATGACCTTAGGATGCTTCGCATTCGCTGCTTCGGGTCTCTTTTTCTTATATCGTAGGTATAACATAAGTCATTATGATACGATCATGCTATGGCTCGGTGTTGTGTTTTTTGGAGTTGGAGGTCTTGTTTTGCTCTATAACACATTTAGAAGGATACTGAGTGCAGAGCCTTTTATGACAATTACAGCGGAACGTGTTACTTATCATGGTATAAGATCGTTCGTTGTCAATTTTGCTGATGTGAAATCATTTACGTTGAAAAAAGTGAACCATCAGAAACTTATTGCCATACATTACAAACCCAATGTGGAGTTGCATAAGATGAATGAGTCAGGTGTCATTAGTCGAATTCTCCGATCTTTCAACAAGCAAGCGATAAATGCTCAGGAAGTGCTATCTACTGTAGGTTCGAATATGAAAGCACAAGAACTATGTGACCTGCTGAACGAGAGGTTGGAAGCGTATAATAGAAGCCAACAATAGAAATTTTTCGAAAAAAATCCAAAAATCACCCAAACTAAATCTCAGTGTTGGTGGAATATGTGACTATTTTATGTAAGACACATGAAGATAATTGTTAAAATCGCCCTCTCCAACAAATTTCACTTTGTCTTTCGAATTATGAATTACCACATAAGCGTCAAGATCTTCAAAAATGTCCTTATCTATAAGAGTGACGGTTGATGGAATCTCCAACTTTCTCAATAATGGACAAAAACTAAATGCTCTTTTCCCAATGTAAGTGACCCCCTCTGGAATTACTATGCTGGTCATATTAGAACAGCCATCAAAAGCATTGGCGCAAATTTCTTTTACCGTATTGGGAATCACAACATTGGTACATTTCTTTTTATTACCCATCCAACCATAACATTTTGTGCCGTTGTCGTATGTTAACAATCTACTAGGCAGACTGTCACAACCTTCAAAAGCATTGTTCCCGATACGATTTATTTCCCATGGTATCTCAATCCTTGCCAATTTATTACATCTTAGGAAAGCATAGCTTCCGATAGAATTTACACTCGATGGTATCTCAATATTTTTCAAATTATTACAACCTGAGAAAGCATGATTTCCGATAGTATTTACCCCCTTTGGTATCTCAATCTTTGTCAACTTATCACAACTTGCAAAAGCTGCCCCGCCGATTTCCTTTACAGTGCTTGGAATCACAACATTGGTACATTCTCTTCTGGCTCCAATCCATCCATAACACTTTGTCCCATTGTTATAGATTAACAATCTGGGTGAGATTTCTTGACAATTGGCAAATGCACGGGCACCGATATTAACTATACTTTCCGGAATGTTTATATTTTTTAAACGATACGAATCTGCGAAAGCACCGTTTCCAATATTAATGACGCTTTGAGGTATCTCTATACTTTCCAAATAGCTGTTTGAAAATGCATTTTCTCTAATGAGCGTAACAGTCGATGGAATATCGACATGAGTGCACTTCATTTTGTCACCAATCCATCCATAACATTTGGTTCCATTGTCATATAACAATAATCTTGGATTCAGAGTATGACAACCATTAAAAGCTCCGACACCGATGTCTTCTATGCTTAATGGAATTTCTAGTAGAGTCAATTTTTGACACCCCAGAAAAGCTTCATTTCCAATGCTTTTTACACTGGATGGGATTATGACCCTCTCCAATTCTTCACAGTCATAAAAAGCACCCTCCCCAATGCTAACAACTCCCTCAGGAATCTTTAAATATTTCAATTCTTTACAACTACTAAAAGCATTCTTTCCTATGTGCTTGATACTTGATGGCAAGTCAACACTTTTCAATCCTTCACATTTGTCAAACGTACCTTCTTCAATGGTAATGACACCCTCAGGAATCTTTATACTTGCTAATTTATCTTGCCAGATAAATGCCCAACTGTCAATGTTTTTTACTCCGTCAGGAATGACTATATTAGTATTTTCATCCATTTCCCCAACCCAGCCATAACATTTTGTGCCGTTATGGTAAATTAATAATCTTGGTTTAATGGCACAGTGCCCCTCAAAATCGATAAGGGAAAAGGCAAAATGGCCAATACTATCAACACTTTCAGGAATCTTTATGTCTGAAAGTTTGGAACATTGCCAAAATGCTTCAGGACCAATAATAGAAACCCCTTTCGGAATCTCAATGTTGGTCATGTTTTCACAGTTAGAAAATGCTTTGCGTCCAATCTCTTTTACCCCTTTCGGAATTACAACATTGGTGCATTCTTTTTTGTTTCCAACCCAACCATAACATTTTGTGCCTTTATTATAAATTAGTAATCCTGGTTTTAAATTGTCACAAACAGAAAATGCATTTTCTTCAATATGAGTGACACTCTTTGGAATCTCTATACTTGTCAGTTTTTTACAGCCAGCAAATGCACCTTCCCCGATGTGGATGACCCCCTCAGGAATTTCGATTCTTGTTATATCGGAACAATCACAAAAAGTTTGGACGGCGATGCTTGTGACCGTATAAACGTACCCATTGATTCTTACTTTCGATGGAATAATGATGGTGTCTTTATATATTTTTCTTTTTTCATATGGCGAGAATTTACTTTTCAGTTCAGCGGTAGCGTTTGTCAAAACATCAAATTGGAAATTAGTTTCCGATGCTTCGACAACATTAACCTTCTCGCTGTTTTGTTTATTGTTCTCTCCTTTGGCAAAGATCGCTATTGGTTGACACAATGCAAATGCGACAATTAATGCAACTAATTTTATTTTCATCATATCAAATTTATTTTGTGCTTTATGAAATGTTTTTTGTCCCTAAAAAAAAGTCAGAACTGAAGTGTAAAATTAATACTTTTTTCAGAGCAGACCATGAAAAATATTGATTTGAAAATAGTAAATTTATTTAAAAAAGCGAGGATAGAAATACATCGTCTCTTTCACTGATTTACAATTTTTGAATGCATTTTCTCCAATTTGCATACACCAAGATGAATTTTTTATTTTAAGATCAAGGTTTTTGCAATTCTCAAATTTAAAAATTAGTCATTATCACAACTTCACTTTCAAACTGACGGTTCCAGACTTAACAATGTAAGTGCCATGTTGAGGCATAACTACACACTGAGCTTCACTCGTCACCTCCTTCACAAGCCTTCCTCCGAGGTCATAGATTCTGACTGGCATCGTGGCTCCGCTGTATGTGATTTTTCCGTCTGCGCCCCATGCCTTAAATGATGCATCTGAAACATATTCTGCAACATCTGTTCCTTCGTCAGTGTATTCCACAGTCCAACCTTCTGGAATACGGTCCTCTCCATATTCTAAAGGTAGTTCCTTAGGACAATAGAATGTTCCTGTAGGTGCAACGTCTTCTACCCAAAACCAAGTTGCCATTGATACTTCCCATTCTGTGAAACTGACTTTTATCTTTTGTAGATTTTCACATTCTTGAAACATACTATAGTAACAATCATAAGTCAATTTTGTCGCTGGTAACTCAGGCGCTTGGGTTAATTTTGTACAAAAAGCAAACATACTACCATAACATTCATCTGCCAATTCTGTCGCTGGCAATGCTGGTGCTTGGGTTAGATTTTCACAACTCTCAAACATACTATTATAACAACTATTAGCCAATTCCATCGCAGGTAATTTTGGTGCCTCCGTCAGTTTTTTACAGACTTCAAACATTCTTTCATAACAATGATCAGCCAATTTTGTTGCTGGTAATTCTGGTGCTTTAGTCAAATTTGTACCTGAAAACATGGCATTATAACAATTATCAGCCAATTCTGTTGCGGGAAGTTCTGGTGCTTGGAGCAGACCTGTGCCAGAAAACATTAATTCATAACAACTAGAAGCCAGTACTGTTGCTGGCAACTCTGGAGCTTTGGTCAGACTCTGACATGTCGAAAACATACACAAATAACACCCAGAAGCTAATTCTGTTGCTGGCAATTTCGGTGCTTTAGTCAGATTTATACAGAAATTAAACATGCTGTAATAACACCTATTAGCCAATTTTGTTGCGGGAAGTTCTGGCGCCTGGGTTATATTAAAACAGCTTCTAAACATGTTCTCATAACAATTAGGAGCCAATTCTGTTGCTGGCAATTTCGGTGCCAGAGACAAACTCGAACAGTCCATAAACATTGCGGAATAACAATAATTAGCCAATTTAGTTGCTGGTAATTCTGGTGCCATGGTCAGATTTGTACAATGATCAAACATGTGTTCATAACAATTTTCGGTTAATTCTGTTGCAGGCAGTTCTGGTGCTTGGGTTAGACTTGGACAATTATAGAAAAGACGTATAAAACAAAAATTAGAAGGAATAGTCTTGCTTTCTCCGATTCCATCTATTAAACTCATAACACTACCACTAGCTGCAATCTTACCAGTCATCTTAAAATATGTGTATTTATCCTCATATTTGGAAAATCCATCAGGGTTATTTCCTCTTAACAATGCCTTGTCACCCTTGTTTGTCAATATAATAGTATTGTTTCCCATAAAATCGCCTTCCAATAGAGTCGTCCACGTTTCCCCATCATCGAGTGAATACTCTACATTAGGATTATTTTTCCCCCAATTACTTATACTAAACGAAGAGTTATCTTCTTCAGCAGTGAATGTAAGGTAGTTGGATGAATAAGCAAGCATTGTAAAGCATGACGTCAGCAGTGCAAAAAAAATTTTTCTTTTCATTTTTGTTTCTTAATTAGTACAGTGAGGTTCTATAAATTCATGTTTCAGTATTCGTAAGAACCAGTTAAGACGAATACAGAACGGTTGCTCGTTATAAATAACTCTCCAAAGTTATTCTTTTTGTTTTTCAATTTCACAAAATCACCCATAAATTTGTTAGGAAGGGAAGATAGATATACCTTTGACGAAAAAGGAATGTGAATTAGAATGACTTCACGAACAGATTTTCTAATGTGGAATTCATCAAGAAATACTCCAGACATACATACCTATAGGAACACCCTCTATATCACTCCATCCAACTTCGACAACCTCCTTCTTGTCTCCGATGGCGACCTTCTCACGGGTCTTCATTTTATCGGTTTGCAGAAGACGGAGGAACTTATGCGGGTGGGTGAGAAGTCTGATTTGCCTATCTTTCGGGAGACGCAGCGTTGGCTCGATAGCTACTTCTCGGGTCGTCAGCCCGATTTTACACCACATTACAAACTGGAGAATGTGACACCTTTTCGTCAGGAAGTGTCAGACATCATGTGCACCATTCCTTTTGGACAAACGATGACCTACGGCGAGATAGCCATGCAGATAGCGCAAAGACACGGATTGAAGAGAATGTCGGCGCAAGCGGTGGGTGGTGCAGTGGGGTGGAACCCTATCTGCTTAATTATCCCTTGTCATCGTGTGATGGGTGCCAGAGGCCAACTTACAGGTTATGGTGGAGGAATCAATAACAAGATAGCTTTGCTTGAATTGGAGGGGGTAAATATGGGAAATATGCGATAATACATTGCGGGTAAACGGACGCCGCACGCGACGTCCCTACGGCTGTTGCACCACCGTAGCAATCTTCTTATCGCAAATCCAACTGATTCCTCCACAGACGATAGCGATGATTAAAAAAGATATGTATAAAACTGGGACGCCTTTTATCAGAGAAATTAATAGCGGAAACATCTTCCAGATAATAACAGGAATGGTTATTTTACCAGAACCTGTGTATGTTTTTCTTAATATCAGTCCGAAGCCTATTAAATACAAAGGTATGGGGAAGTAAAGGAGAAATGAATCATTTTTGAAAAAAATATACGTGAAAAAGAGCATTGCAATCAATAATACAGCTGACATACACTTGTCTGATATGGAAAAATCCTTGTTGTGACTTTTCTGCGCAACTCTATGGATAACGTAAAACCCAAGCAGATCCAACACAACAAACATAGCAAGCGGAATTAGCCATGAAAATATATGAAAGCCACACTTAGGTCCGTCTCCGTTGTAGTATAGGTCCAGTCTGCTCATCAGGAAGAACCCGATGATGGCGGTGACCAACAGACACACTATCGTATGTGTCAATCTTATGCTTGTTATTGTATGTGAGTCTTTGTTTTTTGAATCCATGTTTATGTTTTGATGGAATTGTGTAGGATAAAACTAATTATTTAGCCCCCGTTTCCTTTTTTATCTCTTCGACTCTTTGGGGAGAATAGCGTTCCAATGTTACGCGTCTGTTTTGTTCATGTTCGGGTTCTGTTTCTGCATTGGGGATTCTAGGGCCTTTTTCTCCACAGCCAATTGCTTGAATTCTATTTGGATCTACACCGCGTTCGATGAGTATTTGACGTGTATATTTTGCTCTGCTTTCTGATAATTTTTGATTATAGGCATCGCTGCCCCGACTATCTGTGTGTCCCACCACAAGAAATGTGTCATTGGGATATTTGGAGATGAACTCTGCCATTTCATCAAATTGTCTCCATTGCGCAGGTGGGACATCACCATTGAAGTCGAAACCATAATAATCCCACTCGAGTTTTGTCGAAGTAGAATCGGCATTCATGCTTTTTTCTTGTGCGACAGCCTCTTGAAAGGAGGTGAGGGCAGATAATCCTGCTGCTACACCCATTACTTTCAGAATGTTTCCTTTTTTCTTCTTTATCGTTAGTTGTTCCTCAATGTATTGACGTTCACGTTCGCAAGTAGGGCAAGTGCCCATACATTCGCCTGAATGGGTACATTCACAGGGAACATACTGAATATTGTTCAGATCAGCAATCTGTTTCCTAATAGCCTTAAGCGCTTCACATTTTCTCTTTCCGTTCGTCATGGTTTATTGGATAAAGGTGTTATCTGTCGGACAAAAATATGAAAATACATTGTTTATACAAAATTTCACCCACGGCGGTGCCATGGGCTATATCTGGATGAGTCTTTCTGCCCCGAGGATGATGATTTCTGTGCTTTGTATGCTCAAATACCGACGAATTCTGACAGTTTCAAAAAAAACAATTATATTTGCATCGATTTGCACCAATGTGATTTTCAACGGTATGTATTTTATCACAAACATCGAAGCAAGGTTGTTATAAACGAAATATTATAAGCCATATCTTTTCTTTATGGAGAAAGCTTTAATAACTACACAAAAATGTAGAAATTCAAATCTTGAATTGTTCAGAATCATAACGATGATGCTAATAGTGGCGCATCATTATGTTGTTAATTCGGGTCTGTTTGAACAAAATGGTCCAGTTTGGACTAATCCTTTTTCTTCTGATTCTTTATTTCTTCTATTATTGGGGGCATGGGGAAAAATCGGCATCAATTGTTTTGTCTTGATTACCGGTTATTTCATGTGTAAGTCTGATATTACGGCAAAAAAGTTCATGAAACTTTTTTGCGAGATTATGTTCTATAAGATAATAATTGGTGTGATATTTTTCGTGGTGGGGTATCGACCTTTTGAGTGGGGTGCTTTCCTTAAATTATTTATTCCTATTTTGTCGGTTAAACAAAATTTTACAGGATGTTTTATTTTGTTTTTCTTATTTATCCCGTTTTTGAATATTCTCATAAGGAATCTTGATGAAAAGCATCACATATACTTATTAGTATTGAGTGTGGTGACCTATGTCTTATTTGGTACGATTCATAGTGTGGACATGAATTATGTTTCATGGTTTATGGTTCTTTATGTGGTAGCTTCCTTCATAAGACTTTACCCTAAAAAGTGGATGGATAGTATAAGGTTTTCTAGCGTTCTGTTTCTTTTGTCAGTAGTGTTAACAATCATAAGTGTATGTGTTGGTGCTTGGTTGAGTGCAAAAACAGGAAAGAAGTTAGCCTTTTATTTTGTGACGGATTCCAATACTTTTTTAGCGTTGTTGGTAGGCGTTTCCTCTTTCTTGTTCTTTAAAAACTTAAAGATGAATAACAATGCTTTTATAAATGCTGTTGCTTCAACTACATTTGGCGTGTTGCTTATTCATGCTAATAGTGCAACCATGCGTCAATGGTTATGGCATGATATGTTGGATAATGTTGGACATTATGGAATGCCTCTATATGTATTAGGTTGTGTGTTGGGCGTTTTTACTCTTTGCTCGTTTATAGACTACCTTAGAATAAGATTAATAGAACTTCCCCTCTTTAAGTATTGGGATACTAGGGTGGAGGAACGATTGTCGGTTCGCTTAAAAAAGCTTGGGAATCAGACACAAAAAAGTCCATATGATCCAGAGTTTGTTGAAAAGATGAAAAGTAGCGCAAAAAGTAAAGGTGAGGCTATAAAAACAGAAGAATTATGGAAGTAAGATGCTTTAGGTTAAAACTATAATCAAACGGAATTGTAAATTCCCCTGATTTTGTATGAGTCCTTCTGACTCAGATGTGAATGGGGTGATGCCTTTTATCCATGGCGGTGCCATAGACTATATCAGGATGAGCCTTTCACCCTCTTTTACCACCATAAGAAAGGAGCTATCAGAAAAACGAAGATTACTGTTAGAATCAGCCACATAATTATAATTCTAGAATTTTGATTCGATTTTTGTAGTTGATTCTTTTGACTCTTTGTTTGTGATGAAAATAATCGTAAGTGATTTATCCGACTCATATGGTAACTGATTTTGGATTCGTATTATCTTGTTAGATTCTATATCAAAGTTATAAAAAAACTAAAACTTTTTGTGAGTGAAACTTCATTTATCCGTTCAGAGGGGAGAGACGTCATTTGCGTCAATATACCATTCCCATTTATAATCCGAAGATATGGGCTCTGATTCGAAGAGTTTTCCAAGATCTCTTTTTAAGTATTTGCAATATTTGGAATAGGAAATTTTATTAAAAAAGAAGTTAACCAGAATGGGAAAAACAAGAATAGTAACCCCCCCCTTGTATTTTATAAAGAGCATCTCCTTCTCCTAGTAAAAAGCCAATAACATACATAAAAGCACAAAAGAAATTATGTATGTGAAAATATATGCTATTTCCGAATATTGACAAGTGACATATAAAAATCCATTCTTACAAGAGATTCGAATGTCCGGGGGGGAATTTCGCTCGTCGCGCCTCTTTATATAAATGATATTCCGTTCTTTATCCCAAGAACATTTGTATTTATGCATGTCTTCCAAATTCTCATACAATTGTTCGACATCAACCATTTCATATTTAAATTCACAATAGTTATGAATTTTTGGGGTGTAAATGTATGCCATGTGTGCTTGTGTTAACTTGTTAGACTCTTTGCCAAAGTTATAAAAAATTTTATTTGTGAGTGGAACTTCATTTTTCACCAATAGAAATTTCTCAAAAAATTTTTCAAAAATCAACCAAACTATTATCTTTACGGAGAAATAGGTAAATCCCTATTATTTGTGATGTTGATATGCGAAAAATAGAAATGGTTGACCTCCGTGGTCAGTACTCACATATAAAATCGGAAATTGATGAAGCAATCCAGTCGGTCATCGATAGTGCAGCCTTTGTTAAGGGTGCAAAGGTGACTGAGTTTCAGCATCATTTGGAGGAGTTCCTGCAGGTGAAACATGTTATCCCAGTGGGTAACGGAACAGATGCCTTGCAAATCGCTCTGATGTCTCTCGGATTGAAACCTGGTGATGAGGTCATTACCCCAACTTTCACATTCATTGCTACGGCTGAGGTGGTTGCTGTGTTGGGCTTGACTCCCGTATTGGTGGATGTGGATCCAACTACTTTTTGCATCTCTGTTGAGGCTTTGAAGAAGGTGATTTCACCGAAGACAAAGGCTATCGTTCCCGTTCATCTGTTTGGTCAAAACGCGGATATGGAACAGATCTTATCCATCGCAAAGGAACATCATTTGTATGTGGTGGAGGATGCTTGTCAGTCTATCGCTTCACGTTATACATTCAGTAATGGCGAGAGTCGTCCGTCAGGATGTATGGGTGATATAGGGTGTACCTCATTCTTCCCATCTAAAAACTTAGGTTGCTATGGAGATGGCGGAGCCTTGTTTACAAATGATGATGATTTGGCGGAGAAGATACGTTGCATTGCCAATCATGGAATGAAGGTACGTTATCATCATGATCGTATAGGTGTGAATTCTCGATTGGATAGCATACAGGCAGCCGTTTTGGATGTGAAACTACCTCATTTAATGGAATATACGGAGAAACGACAAGCAGCTGCGATGTATTATACTCGTTCGTTGCAGTCGTTGAAGGAACTGATACTTCCTCAGACGGGAGAGAAGAGCACGCATGTCTTTCATCAATACACGCTACAGGTGACGGATGGACGACGCGACCAATTGCAGGCTTATCTAAAGGAGCACGACATACCATCGATGATCTATTATCCGATACCGCTTCATCTGCAGAAAGCTTATCAGAGCGATCGGTATGGAGAAGGTGATTTCCCTGTGGCAGAAAAATTGTCGAAGACGGTGCTGTCGCTTCCTATGCATACGGAACTGGATGAGGAACAGTTACAATATATCGTTCAAGTAATAAAGGATTTTTTTCAGAGCCCATGTTAGATTACTTTGTACATAATACAGCCGTTGTGGATACTCCTTGTGTGATTGGTAAGGGCACAAGGATATGGCATTTCACTCATATCATGGCGAATAGCGTGATCGGAGAAGGATGTAACATAGGACAGAATGTAGTCATATCTCCTGATGTGGTGTTGGGTAAAAATGTAAGAATCCAGAACAATGTATCGGTATATACGGGTGTGGTGTGTGAGGATGATGTCTTTTTGGGTCCGTCAATGGTCTTCACTAATGTGATCAACCCGCGTAGCTTCATCTCTCGAAAGGATGAGTTCAGACAGACATTGGTGTGCAAAGGTGCATCCATAGGAGCCAATGCAACGATTGTCTGCGGACATAAGATTGGTGCCTACGCCATGATCGGAGCAGGTGCGGTGATAACGAAGGATGTGAAACCGTATGCATTGGTGGTAGGAAATCCAGCCAAGCAAATCGGGTGGGTGAGTGAGCATGGAATGAAATTAGAGTTTGATAATAATGGTTACGCTACATGTCCGGAAACCGGTCAGCGTTACCAGTTGCAGAATGATTTCGTAAAAAGAATTGAGTAGGTATGAAAAAGATTAAATTCGCAGTGATTGGTCAGGGGCATATCGGAAAACGGCATGCAGAGATGATACGTCGGAATGAGAATGCTGAGTTGGTGGCCGTTTGTGATATATTGCCTAAGGAGGAAGTGGGACTGTCTGATATAGAGGTGCCTTATTTCCGCTCTATTGATGAACTATTGGATGCGGGTTTGGATTTGGATGTGGTGAATATCTGCACTCCGAATGCTTATCATGCAGAATATGCGATAAAAGCGTTAGAACATAGATATCATGTGGTGTTGGAGAAACCCATCGCCTTGAAGAAAAGTGATGCGGAAAAGGTGGTCTTCAAATCGTTGGAGGTGTCGAAACATGTTTTCTGTGTCATGCAAAACCGTTATTCACCGCCTTCTGTGTGGTTGAAAGAGATTGTTACAAACAAAACATTGGGTGATATCTATATGGTGCAACTCAATTGCTTTTGGAATCGTGATGAGCGTTACTATAAGAAAGGTAATTGGCATGGAGATGGAAAATTGGATGGCGGTACTTTGTTCACTCAGTTCTCTCACTTCATTGACATCATGTATTGGCTGTTTGGCGATATAACCAATATCAATGGAAATTTCCACGATTTTAATCATCAACAATTGACTGATTTTGAAGACAGTGGTGTCGTGACCTTCGATTTCATAAACGGAGGAATGGGATGCCTGAATTATTCAACTTCTGTGTGGAATACGAATCTGGAAAGCAGTATCACCATTATTGGCGAGAAGGGTACGATAAAGGTGGCTGGCCAATATATGAATGAGGTGGTCTATTGCCACATCAAAGATTATGAAATGCCTACGTTGGCTCCTAGTAACCCGCCTAATGATTATGGCGAATACAAAGGCTCCGCTCAGAATCATCATTATGTGATTCAAAATGTGGTGGAGAAACTCAATGAATGCGGAAGTATCACTACAAACGTATTGGAAGGACTGAAGGTGATTGATATCATCGAACGAATCTATAAGGTTCGCGATGAAAAATGGAAGAAAAATTAGATTGTTCATCAAATATTCCCCGTAGAGACGCACGGCCGTGCGTCTCTATTTCCAATTTATTTCCGAATCATTTCCAAATCTCTTTGTAGTGACTCTTTTCAATCATTCCCTTGATAATCTCTTTAAATCTGTCTGGTATCCTTTTGTTTATCTCATCGATCATATAAGCAGGTATCGATTTATAGTATGCTTCCGCAATGGCGCCAGTGATGCAGGTTAGGGTGTCGGAATCTCCTCCTAATGAGATACCTAAACGAATGGCATTCTCAAAATCCGAGCTGTCGAGAAAGGCGATGATTGCTTCGGGAACTGTCTCCTGACAACTCTCGTTGAAACGATAGTCGGGTCTGATCTCGTCGCAGGTGCGATGTAAATCATACTGATATCTCTCTTCGATATACTTTTTTATCTCCTCTTTGCTGTGGTTGGTACGCGCCATAAAGATGGCTGCGGCTGTGACTTGTGCACCTTTGATGCCCTCTGGATGGTTGTGTGTAATCTCTGCCGAAATCTGTGCTATGCGCTCCGTCTCCTCTAATGTGTCGAAAAACCAACCTACGGGACTGACGCGCATGGCTGAACCATTGCCCCATGAGTTATAAGGAGCCCTCTCTTTCGTGGTAAAAAGCCATCTGAAAAAAGAACCACCGTATCCACCCATCGGATTCTTGAAATCGTGAGCTATTCCCACAATCGATTCCTCCAAGGCCTTCGGTGAATGTGAAGGGTCTGTTAGCAACCAATTGGCCACAGCCATGGTGATGACACTATCATCGGTATAGTCGCTTCTATCTGTAAATAATGGGATGTCTGTCCTCTTAACATTGTTAAATTCGTAAATAGATCCCGTTGTGTCTCCAATAATTGCACCGTACATAATAATAAATTTTAAGTTTTACTTTTGATTAATTCTCTCGTGTTGAAAAGATTTTTTTTACTCATCTAATAGAAGATCAAAATTCAAATTTGAAATGACCACTCTCTTTCATCTTTTCGTATTTTTTGCGATTAAATCGGTATTTTTTTGCTTTTCGACCTCTTGTCACGGTTTGGTTCTCATTCTCCTCTGTCGACTCCCAGTCTTCAACCTCCTCCAAAATGTCCATCAACAACAACTTCTTTTGGAAGTTTCTTCTGTCGAATTGAATATTCAGAATCGCTTCGTAAAGACGTTGCACCTCGGGAATGGTGAAGTAGTCTCCTAACAGATCAAACCCGATTGATTCGAAATAGATTCGCTCCCGTAATGCTTGTTGGGCAACACGAAAAATATATTCGTGATCAAATGCTAACGGAGGAAGCTCCTTCAGACTGAACCATTTGGCGTCGCTCGCATCATCGCCTCCTTTTACATCCGTTGGCTTTATCAAGGCTAAATAGGCGATGGAAACGACTCTTTCTCGTGGATCTCTATCCACTTTTGTAAATGTGTGAAATTGTTCTATATAATTCGGAATCAGTCCTGTTTCTTCTTGTAATTCTCTTAAGGCACCTTGCTCTGCATTCTCGTCCATGTTTAAGAAACCACCAGGGAATGCCCAATAGCCTTTGTATGGTTCATTACCTCTTTCGATGAGTAGCACCTTGAGGTCATTGCCATCAAAACTGAAGATGACACAGTCGGTCGTGACTGCCGGATGGGGATATTTATACGTGTATGACATCTTATTTCTATTTTGTGTAAATTATACACGACAAAAATAAACAAGAATTTTGAAACGACAAACTTTTTTGTGTAAAAATCACACAAAAAAAAACAAAAAAATTTAATCCCAACTTAGTGCACATAAAAGAGTGTCCTTCGGACAGAAATCTTACAAATCGTTACAAATCAGACAAATATGTTTATGGACTTGATAGCAGATAACAATAAGTTTCTGTAATAGAGATTTGTAAGATTTGAATAGATTTGTGAGATTTCTCGCGAAGCGACTCATATCATATAAATTCATATTAGCGCACATAAAGGAGTGTCCTTCGGACAGAAATCTTACAAATCGTTACAAATC
>JAFRNH010000020.1 GCA_017430235.1 Paludibacteraceae bacterium
GGAATAAATAAATACGCTATCACAAGTGATATCTTCTTCTATATAATGCAACGACTTCGGAATAATTACTTTTCGGAAAAAAGATGGCATATCGCTCAAACTGGGCAAAGAATCCACTCCCTCTCGAATAGTGAAGACGGAATCATGCACCTCGCCGAAATCACTCCATTTCGATTTAGGTTTAGATTCGGTTTTCTGTTCCTCTGGTTTCACAGAGACCTCCAATGGCAGGCGATACAACGTGTCATACGTGGTGACATAAAAGTGATAGGTATCATTATACCTACAAAACCGCACATTCTCATCCGCTATACCCTCTATCTTCACCGACTGAATACTCCTTCCCGAAGGGATCGTATCAACTCCCACCAATGTGTCACCATTCTCCATGACACAGGTCAGGCGATAGCTCTCCCGCATCCAACTCGTATCCCGCTTGCGTATATCATAATTGGGGCAATGGATCTTTCGCTTATCGAGATGTTTTCTATAGCCCTCCTCAGAGGACCATAAATCTTCCAACATAGCCTTTGTTATAGCAGAATCCGACAGACAATACAGATAGGAGAAGCGAGAAACTGCAAAGTAGTCATTCAAACATTCCGGGGAATGAGTCGAATGAACGATCAACGTATCACAATTGATATAATAGTTAGGAGTCTTCTTACAACGTTCAGGGATAATGACTTTTGAGAAATGGCCAGGAATATCCCATATATTCTCCACCGTCTCAGGCACTTGAAAGATGGGATCACCTTTTTCTTCCAAATGCCAAAAATAGAGATTCCTCATATCTTGGCTATACAAAGCGCCATTCTCCCAACGCAGATATGGATTCCTGGGATTCAACTGTACTTTCTCTACGGGAGGACCACTCCAGACAAAGAACTTCAAAGAAGAGGGAATGCTCAGCAACTTTACGGGAAGAGGTGTAGAACCATATCCATAGGGAATATAAACCCATGCGGAATCCACCCCTTCATCAATTATAACTGATGTGTGATAAAATGGCATGCCAATTTCTAGAGAGATGCACATGTCTTCATAATACCACTCTTGAATATTTGAGCAGATATGCAGGATGGAATCATTCTCCAAACGGAACGGGCTTCGCTGTTTGGCCTCAACGGATCCAAGGGAGAATAGAGAAATAACGATGAAAAGATAAAAAAGTTTTTTCCCCATAACATCGATGCTTTGAGATGTATACAGTCACAAATATATAAAAATAGTCAGGAGATACATGTCAAATCCCGTAGAATTTAACAAATAATAGTTTATTAAGTAACATTACAACCATTTATTGAAACGGATGATATCAATGGAGACGTATAAGAAATTTTACTTTTGCGAACGAAATCAGGTCTCACATAAAACGACTACACTGTTTATCCAATTAAACCTAAAAAAGTAGACAACCATTGCTTTTAAAATTATTTTAAGAAATGTATGGAGAAGTCTACCCTGCGGCAATTTTCGCTGTTTTATAGTGAAAGTTGCCGCAATTTATTTCTAAGAAATTACAAATAACCGAAATGGATAACAACAAAGCCCCCGAAAGTTGAAAAACTTTCGGGGGCTATTTCAATATACGTCGCATTATTTAGATGCGAACAGTCATTAATGAGCAAAAGAGGCAGTTGCCACGATTATTCCAACGAGGAATACTATAACTACGATTGCGATATAAATAATAGCCAAAATTCCCATGAATTTCCAGTAACTACGCATATCCTGAAGAGCTCCTGTAAGAGCCATTTCATCGTTACTTAGAACTGCAAGTTTAGCCTTACGGCTAAAGCTCAACAATTTCAAATTAGGATATAATATAAGAGATGCAAGTGCAAAGTAAATAAGACCTAATGAGGAACCCAAAAAACTTAAATATGGATTTACTCGTGTTATTCCCCCACCGACACCATTTACCAAAATGACAATACCATTTATTACCAAAAAACCAATCGCTATAAATCCAAGAATAGCCAAAAACTTCACCCATTTTGACATACTAAGCAATGTTATTTTTGCTTCCTCGGCTACCGTCATTTGTTCTACCTCTTCTGAGACAGGACTACTGTTTCTTTCTAATTCATTTTCCATTTTAATTACTTTGTTTTATTAGTTTTACATTAACAACCTGCTCATAAAGAGTTTTTCATATTCTGCCCTATCTGTGCACAATTATAGAACCCTACGCCGCAAGTACATTATATATCCACACAAAAATAAACAATAAATACATTTTAAATACTATGTTGATGAATTTATTTTTAAGGTAAGTCCCATATTTAGCACGAAAAAAACAAAAAAAAGATGTCTCCTCCAACGAAGAGACATCCCATTCTATTATCAAACTATTTATTAAGCGTCGATTGTAGCGTATGTTGCATTATCTTCGATAAATTGTCTACGTGGAGCCACATCATCACCCATCAACATTGAGAAGGTGTAATCAGCTTGAGCCAAATTATCAATATGCACCTGACGGAGGGTACGGAATTGAGGATCCATAGTGGTCTCCTTCAACTGAGCGGCATTCATCTCACCCAAACCTTTGTAGCGCTGAATCTTAATACCTGACTCTTGTCCGCCTCCATATTTATCGATGAAAGCCTGTTTTTGTTGATCCGTCCAACAATACTCTTCGACCTTACCTTTAGAGCATTTATACAATGGAGGAGCAGCGATGTATACATATCCGTTCTCGATCAACTCACGCATGTGGCGGAAGAAGAAGGTTAGGATCAGTGTGTCGATGTGACTACCATCGACATCGGCATCGGTCATGATGATAATCTTATGATAACGGAGTTTCTCCAAATTCAATGCTTTAGAATCTTCAGCCGTACCGATTGTCACACCCAAAGCTGAATAGATATTTTTGATTTCTTCGCTGTTCAATACACGGTCCATCGTAGCCTTCTCGACGTTCAAAATCTTACCACGAAGTGGTAGAATTGCTTGGAACTCACGGTTACGACCTTGTTTAGCGGTACCACCTGCAGAATCTCCCTCGACAAGGAATATCTCGCAAAGTTCAGGATTTTTACCCGAGCAATCTGCCAATTTACCAGGGAGGCCTGCGCCACCCAAAGCAGACTTACGTTGTACGTTCTTACGTGCATTAGCAGCCGCAATACGAGCACGAGCAGCCAACACCACCTTATCGACAATCAAACGTGCCTCTTTTGGATGTTCTTCCAAATAGTTGGTGAGAGCTTCACCCACGGCTTGTTGTACAATACCAGAGACTTCGTCGTTACCCAACTTTGTCTTTGTCTGTCCTTCGAATTGAGGTTCTGCCACCTTTACAGAAATAACGGCTGTCAAACCTTCACGGAAGTCATCACCACTGATCTCCACCTTCTCTTTTTCAAGAATCTTCAAGTCGTCGGCATACTTCTTCAAAGTACGCGTCAACGCCGTACGGAAACCAGAAACGTGAGTACCACCCTCGATGGTATTGATATTGTTAACGTATGAATGGATATTCTCTTTAAACTCGGTATTGTAGGTCATTGCGACTTCAACAGGTGTTCCATACTTGTCTGTATTGATGTGGATCACATCTGGAATCAAATGTTCGCGCAATGAGTCAAGGTATTCAACAAACTCACTCAATCCCTTTTCAGAATAGAACACGTCTGAGCGGAACGTGCCATCTTCCAACGGACGTTTGTCTGTCAACGAGATCTTGACACCTGCATTCAGATAAGCCAAGTCGCGCAAACGACCTGCCAAGATATCATATTTGTATTCATGAACGGTGAAAATCGACGTGTCAGGCAAGAAGGTCACCTTTGTACCAGTAGTATCGGCCGTGCCTACCTCCTTCACGCTGTAAAGCGGTTTTCCACATGAGTATTCCTGCTGATAGCGTTTGCCTCCACGACAAACCTCTACCGACATCTTAGTGGAAAGTGCATTCACACAAGAAACACCCACACCATGCAAACCACCGGATACCTTGTATGTTCCTTTATCAAATTTACCTCCCGCATGAAGCACAGTCATAACAACCTCCAAAGCAGAACGCTTCTCCTTCTCATGCATATCCACAGGGATACCACGACCATCATCTTGAACTGTAATGGAATTATCCTCATTGATCGTAACTTCGATGTGCTTACAATAACCGGCTAACGCCTCATCAATGGAGTTATCGACCACCTCGTAAACCAAGTGGTGCAAACCGCGCTCGCTAATATCACCAATATACATCGCAGGTCTCTTACGAACGGCTTCCAAACCCTCCAACACCTGAATGCTACTGGCAGAATACGAATTTTTTTCTTCGCTCATATTATTTTGTTTTTTTATTTCTCAAACAAGCAAATATACTATTTTTTTACGATTTAGAGACGTTTTTTTTGTAAAAATGAATTGGCTTTTTACTGATTTTTTTTCTTCTTGCATTTAAGCGGAACAGTGACATGGGTGTCTGAATATCCCTTTAATTCCTCCAACATCTCATCCACTCTCTTTTCCCACTCGATTTGCTTATCACGCACCATGGAATGGTTGGTCTCATCATCATATTTATTCTGAAACTCCTTCGCCTCCTTGAGGTATTTTCTAAAGATAGCACTCACCTGCTCTTTCACCTTCTCCAACGGTAGAGCAGTCAAACTATCGATCTCCTTCCTCATCTTTCGGGTATAAACCTCCGTAATCTTAAAATGGGTAATCTCATGAACGAGCAATTCTTTCTCTTGATGATCTTTCAACTGACGTGATCTATCCTTCACCATGACAGACATTATCTCGTATGTCAACTCACACTCATTCATCACTGCCTGCATGGAAACCTCACTGTAAGTACGAGCAAAATCTGTGGAGATTTCTCCCCTAAAGTCATTCCATGTGATATTCATGGTGTCACTATATATGATATACTTCGTCGTGTCTGTATAATCCTGAGAATGGGAGACAAACACTGCACTCATAAACAAAATCAAAAAAACTATCTTCTTCATTTTTAGCGACACTTTAGAGGGGTTCTATAAATTTATTTCGTGGGTGTTTGAATTTATTTCGGTTTTATTTTTTGTAGAGACGCACGGCCGTGCGTCTCTACGGTGTGCCATTATTTCTTGCTTGCTGTCTTCTTGGCTGTTTTTGCAGTTGCACGAGAACTCTTCTTGACAGGTTTCTCTCCTTGTTTCTCGATTAGTTCCTTGCATTGCTCCACTGTAAGCGTAGCAGGGTCTGTACCCTTTGGAATCTTATAATTAGCGCCATTATGAGCGATGTATGGGCCGAATCGACCATTGCAGACATCGATATCCTCCGCTTCAAAACGTAAGATATATTTGTTTGCCTCTTGCTGGCGTTTCTCCTCTATCAGTTCGATAGCGCGACTTTCTGTGATCTCCATTGGATCATCTCCCTTCTTCAAGGAGTAGAACTTAGAATCGTGTTTTATGTATGCTCCGAATCGACCCACAGCCACTGTCATCATCTTTCCTTCATATTCACCCAAATCGCGTGGCAATTTAAAGAGATCCATCACCTCTTCAAACGTCACAGTCTCCAAGGATTGTGTCTTGCGCAATGGAGCGAATTTTGGTTTCTCCTCATCATCAGCCGAACCAATCTGTGCCACTGGTCCGAATCGACCAATCTTCACAAAGACTGGTTTTCCACTCACTGGGTCAACTCCCACCTGACGTTCGCCCACTTTGTGCTCGGAACGTTGTTCTGCATTCTCAACACTTGGATGGAATGATTTATAGAAAGAATCCAATGATTTGGTCCATACCAACTTGCCTTCTGCCACATCATCAAACGTCTTCTCCACATTGGCAGTAAAGTTATAATCCAAGATGTCTGGGAAATATTCTTGCAAATAATCATTAACGACGATACCTATATCGGTAGGGAACAACTTTGAGCGTTCAACGCCCACCATCTCACTCTTCGTTTCATCCGAAATAGTATCCCCTTTCAAGGTCAAGACATTATAGTTACGAGCTTCTCCTTCGCGATCTTCGCGTACAACATACTCACGTTGTTGGATGGTCGATATGGTGGTAGCGTATGTAGAAGGACGACCGATACCCAACTCTTCTAGTTTATGTACCAGACTTGCCTCAGTGTAACGAGGCGGACGTTGTGAGAAACGTTCACAAGCCTCAACAGAAGAGACGCTCGACAGGAGATCACCCACCTTCAATGGAGGAAGGAGGTTTTGATTCTCTTGTGTCTCATCATCATCGGTCGACTCCATATATACACGAAGGAAACCATCGAAAATAAGCACCTCACCTTCAGCCACAAACTTACGATTGTCGCCAGAGACAGAAATGGTCGCAATGGTCTTCTCCAATTCGGCATCTTCCATTTGAGATGCGATGGTGCGTTTCCAAATCAATTCATAAAGTTTTCTCTCCTGAGCCGTACCCTCAATCTCATGTTGATTGATGTAAGTAGGACGGATGGCTTCATGCGCCTCTTGAGCACCTTTCGATTTGGTTTGGTACTGACGTGCATGATGGTATTTCTCGCCAGCCATGGAGATAATCTCTTCTTTGGCTGTATTAATTGCTAATGAAGACAAGTTGACGGAATCGGTACGCATGTAGGTAATCTTTCCCGACTCATACAACGACTGAGCTACTCTCATGGTTTGGGAAACTGAGAAGTTCAGTTTGCGCGCTGCCTCCTGTTGCAAGGTGGAGGTGGTGAACGGAGCAGAAGGATAACGCTTAATTGGCTTATGTTCAACATTCTCAATAGCGAACGATGCTCCCTTGCAATGTTCGAGGAAGGCCAGTGCCTCTTTCTTCGTTTTGATTCTATCGGAGAGATCTGCTTTTAGATCCACCATCTTTCCATTTTTATCTTTTACACGGAAGATCGCACGAACACGATAGGAGGATTCTGATTGGAAATGTTGAATCTCACGTTCACGATCAACAATCAAACGAACTGTTACGGATTGTACACGTCCTGCCGACAACGATGGCTTCACCTTCTTCCATAAGATAGGGGACAACTCAAAACCCACGATACGGTCGAGCACACGACGAGCCTGCTGTGCACACACCAGGTTATCGTCAATCTCACGCGGATTCTCTATCGCGTGCAGAATGGCATTCTTTGTAATCTCATGAAAAACGATTCGACGTGTATTCTCTTTCTTCAAGCCCAACACCTCAAAAAGGTGCCAAGCGATGGCTTCTCCCTCGCGGTCCTCATCGGATGCCAACCAAACGGTTTCTGCCGCTTTGGCTTGTTTCTTTAATTCTGCCACCAATGCTTTCTTATCAGATGGCACCTCATAATCGGGGGCAAATTTGTTTTCTATATCTATACCCAACCCTTTTTTCTTCAAATCACGAATGTGACCGAAACTCGACATCACCTTGTAGTCCTTACCCAAGAACTTTTCAATGGTTTTTGCCTTCGCAGGAGACTCTACTATGACTAAATTTTTCTGCATTTTCTGCATTAATTAATAGGAGCGAACTTCAAACTCCCAATATTTATTTGGTTTAACAATCAATTCTTTTAGACTCGTTTCTTACAAAAAGGATTTATTATCTTTTTGAAAACGGGTGCAAAGTAACAAAAAAAAGTCCACAAATAAAAACATTAAAATTTGTTAATGCTTTCAACTACCTGCACACATTACATCCAGAACACTTGGATAATTCGCCTCTGAAACGTTTCTCCACCAAAATTTTAATTTTATCTTTCAACGCACTTATGCGTACATTTTCCAACACATCATTTACAAAGGCAAACATCAGCAACATCTTTGCTTCTGCTTCTGGAATACCACGAGAGCGCAAATAAAAAAGCGCGTTATCATCCATTTGTCCGGTGGATGCGCCGTGACTACATTTCACATCGTCAGCATAGATTTCCAATTGTGGTTTGGTATACATCTTAGCCGTTGATTTCATGCATACATTACGATTTACCTGATAGGCCTCCGTCTTTTGTGCATGAGGAGCCACATATATTTTACCTGAGAATGCACCCGTCGATTCGTCATCCATCACATACTTGTACATCTCATTGCTCTTACAATTAGGAGCCAAGTGATTGATATGTGTCGTGTTATCCACATGTTGTTTGCCATCGCCAACTGCCATGCCACACAATAATGTTTCGCAATGTTCTTCCGTCAGGTCGATGGTCACCGTATTGCGTGTCAGTCCGTTGTGTAGTGTCAAGTCGTTTACCAACACGTTGGATCCCTGCATCTGTCGGATGGCCAGGGAACTGACAGCGGATGATTTCGAATGGGTGTTCTCCAACTTATAATGGTCATAGACTGCATTTCGGTCTACATAGACCTCGGTTACTCTATTGGACATGAACTCAACATCCTCCATGGTATGTGCGCAGACCAGAACGCGAGCCTCTGAATTCTCTTTCAAGACGATCAGATTACGTGCATTGGCCAGTGTTGGCATGGAAGCATGCATCACAGAGATGATCTGAATGGGTTTCTCCAAACGAACATTCTCTGGAACATATAAGAAGAAACCATCCTGAGCGAATGTTGTATTGAATGCAACCGTTGCCTCTTCATCTGCATGTACTATCTTATTATAGTATTGTCCGACCAACTCCGGATGTGAGGAGGCATACTCATTAAGACTTCCGATCAAAACACCCTTGGATCTCAGCTCCTCCATCTCAGTCTGCGAGGATGCCGGACAATAGAAGGTGTCATTCACTATAAAGAAGAGGTATGAATTAATTCCCTGCACCTCACATTTAATAAGATCAGAAGAATTAATTGTATATTCTATTCTATTCAGATTCATACCGTAATTAACGGCGAACGCATCTGTCAGGTCGGTGTATTTATGAGATTCCAAACGACGGGAGGGGAATCCTGCCGACTTGAATGCACGAAAAGCCTCCTCTCTATATTGATTCAAGAGTGGCGCACTCTTCGCACAAAGAGTCTTTTGGAACTCATTGTATATTTCTATGTAGGATTGTTCTGCATTTACTGCCATAACTTCTCTTGATTATTCTCCCAACTCTTTTTTTATCCAATCATATCCCTTCTCTTCCAATTCCAAAGCCAACTCCTTACCGGCCGACTTAACAATTTTTCCTTTGTAGAGGACATGAACGAAATCAGGAACAATATAGTCTAACAAACGTTGATAATGTGTGATAACGATACTGGCGTTTTGCGGTGTTTTTAATTTGTTCACACCATTTGCCACAATACGGAGGGCATCGATATCCAATCCACTATCGGTCTCATCCAAGATAGACAATGTTGGTTCCAACATAGCCATTTGGAAGATCTCATTTCTCTTTTTCTCTCCTCCTGAGAATCCCTCATTCACAGAGCGGTTGGCCAACTTACTGTCCAATTCAACCAATTCCTTCTTTTCTCTCATCAGCTTCAGGAACTCTGATGCAGGCAACTGTTCCAACCCTTTATACTTACGATGCTCATTTACTGCGGCACGCATAAAATTGACCATGCTGACACCTGGTATCTCCACTGGATATTGGAAACTCATAAAGAGTCCTTCGCACGAACGTGCCTCGGGTGTCATTTCCAACAAATTTTTTCCA
Source organism: Paludibacteraceae bacterium (assembly GCA_017430235.1). Taxonomy (GTDB): domain Bacteria; phylum Bacteroidota; class Bacteroidia; order Bacteroidales; family Paludibacteraceae; genus UBA1181. The sequence continues at coordinate 9,559 of JAFRNH010000020.1, forward strand.
TTGAATGTCACCTCTCCTTCCGTCACCTCATAGGCTGGATGTCCGGAAAGAACAGAGGACAAGGTACTTTTACCCGAACCATTGGGTCCCATGATGGCATGAACCTCACCCGCATGGATGGATAGATTAATTCCCTTTAATATTTCCTTCCCATTTATGGAAGCATGTAAATTTTTTATCTCTAACATATTGTAGAATCTTATTCAGTTTCTAATTCATTTGACTATCTGATTAACCAACAGAACCTTCGAGGGAAACCTGTAATAGGTTTTGAGCCTCAACAGCAAATTCCATTGGTAACTTATTGATCACCTCTTTGGCATATCCATTCACGATTAGTCCGACAGCATCCTCGGTACTGATACCACGTTGGTTGCAGTAGAAAATCTGATCTTCGCTGATTTTGGATGTTGTTGCCTCGTGTTCAACAATGGCGGTATCGTTATTGATCTCCATATAAGGGAAGGTATGTGCACCACATTGGTCGCCAAGCAAAAGGCTATCACACTGCGAGAAGTTGCGAGCACCAGTAGCCTTAGGCGAAACCTTCACCAAACCACGATAACTATTCTGACTTTTTCCTGCTGATATACCTTTTGAAACAATATGGCTACGAGTGTTCTTTCCGATATGAATCATTTTGGTTCCCGTATCCGCCTGTTGAAAATTGTTGGTGACAGCCACTGAGTAGAACTCGCCCACTGAGTTGTCGCCTAAGAGGACGCAACTTGGGTATTTCCAAGTGATGGCAGAACCAGTCTCCACCTGTGTCCATGAGATTTTAGAAGAGACACCCTTGCAGAGGGCTCTTTTTGTTACGAAGTTATAGATACCACCCTTACCCTCTTTATCACCAGGGTACCAGTTTTGTACGGTGGAGTATTTGATTTCGGCACGATCGTGCACCACAAGTTCCACGATGGCCGCATGCAACTGATTCTCGTCACGCATAGGAGCCGTACAGCCCTCCAAGTAGGAGACATAGCTATCATCATCGGCGATGATCAATGTACGTTCGAACTGACCCGTGTTAGCAGCATTGATTCGGAAATAGGTGGATAGCTCCATCGGGCAACGAACACCCTTAGGAATATATACGAAAGAGCCATCACTAAAGACAGCCGAATTAAGGGCTGCATAAAAATTATCAGTATAAGGCACCACCGATCCCAAATAGGATTTCACCAGATCGGGATAGTTTTTCACAGCTTCGCTAATAGAGCAAAAGATGATGCCCAACTCCGCCAGGTTCTCTTTGTAAGTAGTCTTGACAGAAATAATATCCATGACAGCATCGACAGCCATGCCGGAGAGATGCTTTTGCTCCTCCAAAGGAATTCCCAATTTATCGAAGGTTTTCAACAATTCAGGATCCACTTCTTCCAAATTTTTCGGCGACTCTTTTTTCTTCGGAGCAGCGTAATAATAAATATTCTGATAATCAATTTCAGGTATATTCAGATGAGCCCAGCGAGGTTCCTTCAACGACAACCAATGGCGATAAGCTTTCAAACGGTATTCAAGAAGCCATTCAGGTTCCTCTTTTTTCTTCGAAATCAGGCGAACAATATCCTCGGATAGCCCTTTCTGAATAACATCCGTCTCAATATCCGTCACAAAGCCATATTTGTACTCCCCTTGGGTAACTTTGTCTACAATATTCTCACTCATAATATCTTATTCGTCTAAAAACGTGCAAAGTTACTAATAATAATTTTTGCGACCAATTTTTTATATAAAGAGAAAGCCCCTTCAAATTCTCCTTGCCACGCAAACCGATGTTTCACATATCCCTTCTCTTTAATCCACAACGTCGACGCTCTTTTTACCTCCAATACCAGTTCTGAAATGGCTTGTTTGGGTGACTATCAAAATATGGATGTGATTACTCAGCCTCCTATCTTACAATTATATCGTCAAAGAAGACCTTGTGATCCATATGTCCCGCTAGGGGCTCCCTTTTGTTAACCATATCAGACATGTGTTCTCTTGCAGCAGATGGTGGGAATCCAAATTCTTTGGAGAAATGTTTTGAAAAACGATTCGGATCAGGGAAACCGCACATGAAGGAGACTTCCGAAACACGAAGATCTTCCTGTAGAAGTAGCTTTAATGCATACGCTAAACGATATTTACGAATATATTCTGATGGAGATAGATTATATTTCTCTTTGATCTTTCTAAAAAGTTGAACGCGACTATAACCTAACATTTGACCCAATTTCTCGACTGTGAGTTCCTCATTCGCGATATTTTCACTTAAGCATTTTCTGACCTTTTCATCGAAAGAATCACCAGTTTCATCGGCTGGTAAATCCTCCACCAGTTTTTCAATCCTCTTAAACAGAAACTGCACATCTTCCATTTCCATGGATGATTCTTCTTGTTTCGTTTCCAATGGTAATGAAACTGGCTCCTCTTCAACTCTGTTTTTTCGCTTACGTCGTTTCCTAAAGAGAATAAAAATCACCGATAAAAGCGACAGAATTATTATAACGCAGAAAATCTTAAAGGAGTCAGATTCCCACCACGTTGGTATACGTATAATACATATCTCCTGCTGGAAGATGCCCGTATCACTAACCACCTTAAGCCTTAGATGAGAAGTCCCCAAAGATATATCAGTAAGTAAAAATAGATAGAGATTATCCATGACTTGCCACTTGGCACTCTCATCCCCGAAAGAGTAGTAACAACGATATTTCTTTTCAAGATTATTAAACTGAAACGATAGTATTTTATGATGGCGATTCACGTAAACCGTATCGCCCCATTTAACCAATTTAGACGTTAACTTTAATCGATCTTTTGACGATGAATACGTGGAAAATTTTTCTATTTCCAACGGGAAATATTCCTCTTGATCCATTCCACTCGATTTAATCTGATCATCCATCTTCTCTTCCATATTTTCATGGTTAAGACCTGACGGAAAAAGAGCGCTACCCACACTATTCTCATACCAAGTTCCACTTGATAGTTTCTCTGCCTCTCGCATGTTAGAGAAAAGGTCATCATACTTACTTCCTGCTACCAACCGCTTTAAATAACAATTAACCTTGCAGAATAAATCATTTTTAAAATACAATTCGTTCCCCAGAATAATTTCGCACGAAACATTGTTAACGTTATAAAAAGCAAACAATAACGTAATACACAAAAAATTTTTTTTCATTATTTAATGAATTAAACCAAAATGAGCATATCCCAAATTAATTGCCATTGTGATTTTCTATAAATAACCTGAAAGAATGTTAGCTTGTTCCATCCCCCAACACAACAACCTTCACATCTCACGTTAAGTCATTTTTTCACAATTATCATATAATGTTCTCGGTGCAAAGATATAAAATGATTTCACATCTAAGTCCACTAGATACGCTAAGATTCACAGAATGAAACAAATAAACATATAATTGAAACGAAGATTCTTCATCTTTTTTCTATTCCTCCTTTTTCATCATAGAATAAAAATGAATTCTAAAAGTTTATTTCGGTGAATTTATTGTCAAAACAATAAAATATAGGGTGCAACATCAACTATCATTTTTCTTCTATAAATTCATTTCAAAGGATTTATGCTTATCTTTGCAAAAAAAGAGGATAATAATATGGCACTTCATTACCTACAGGTAGAAAACTTAACAAAATCATTCGGTGATAACTTTCTTTTCAAGGGAATCTCATTCGGCCTTTTCGAAGGTCAGCGTGTTGCCCTTATCGCTCGAAATGGAGCAGGGAAATCAACCTTACTCAATATCATAGCAGGAAAAGAATCTTACGACGAGGGAAAGATAACCTTCCGAAACGATATCCGCGTCGGTATCCTTCCTCAGGATCCTAAATTTGATGCAGGGAAGACTATCCTTCAGATTTGCACTGAATCGGAACACGAGATTCAGATGAAACAAATGCTCGGCAAACTGAAAATTACCGATTTAAACCTGAAAACAGAGGTGCTTTCTGGCGGACAGGTGAAACGAATCGCTTTGGCTCAGGTCTTAGCTTCACAACCCGAACTGCTGATCCTCGACGAGCCCACCAACCACCTCGAC
>JAFRNH010000021.1 GCA_017430235.1 Paludibacteraceae bacterium
CCTCACGGATTTCACCTTGTCTATTGCGATAAGAAAAAGAGCGGTAATCACACCAACTTTCGAATCAAATCAGATGGCGAAAGTGAATTATACCTCTTCGATGCCAACAATCAGATTGCCGATCATGTGAAGATTCCTTCCATGCTTGCACCTGATGTCTCCTACGGAAGAATAGGTGAAAAAACTAAGAGTTGGCACTTTTTAATGCATTCTACTCCTCTACGAGCAAACGATACTGCCTTTAGTGATAGTCTTTTGGGCAATCCTAAATTTTCAACAAAAGGTGGACTCTTCAAGCAACCTTTCTACTTAAAAATTCAGCCTGACAAGAGGGCTCCGCAGGGAACGATCATACGATATACAACGAATGGTAGTGAACCCGACGAAACCAGTCCGATGGTCCCCGACTCCATTCGCATCGACAAGACCACCATCATCAGAGCCAAACAATTTGCCGATGGATGGCACTCTCCTATCTCAAAAACACATTCGTACATTTTCCATGATAGAGAGATTACACTTCCAGTCATCTCTCTTGTATCCGACAGTCTTCTGCTTTACGACACAACAAAAAGCAGGGAAGGCGTATTATCATTCGACTACAGTGAAGAATGGTCGGCCGCATTTCGTCGACCCTGCAATGTGGAATATTTTCCCAAAGCAGACTCCACCAGTGTCATCAATCAGATGTCCGAATTCCGCGTGGGTGGCAATGGTTCTCGTTTCACACCCTTAAAATCACTGAATCTCTATGCGAGCAAAAGGTTCTCCAAAAAAGAGTTTGATTACCCATTTTGGAAAGAGAAACCCACTGTCAGACATAATTCATCCATTCAATTAAGGAATAGTGGACAGGATTGTATGTACACGCACGTCAGGGATGCAGTCTGTCAGCACACATTCTGTCCGTATGTCAATCTGGATTACTGTGCATCTCAGCCATGCATTTGCTACATCAACGGGAAATATTATGGTGTGTTGAACATTCGAGAAAGGAGCAATGATGATTTTGTGAAAGCCAATCATCACCCGCAAAAGAAATTTGATCAGATTAGCAATTGGAAGATCATTCATGCAGGCAATCGAAACGAGTTTGATCGCTTAGTAGCACTATACAATGCAGAACCTGTCAACTACGACTCGCTTTACCAACTTATTCAGATGGAGGAATATATCAACCTTCAGATCTTGAATTACATCCATATGAACGTAGATTTCCCAGGCAATAACAGTATACTTTGGAAAGAGCAAGACAGTACGGGTGCCCAATGGAAATGGATAGCCAAAGATTTGGACTATGGATTAGGTTATGCATACAGAGACTGGGTCTACAAGAGAAGCTATCTACATCATGCGTTACGAAAGGAACCGTTTACTGAAATGTGGTCGAACAAAGAGTACCAAGTGAAGTTATTTCAAGTAATGATGAACAACGAGAAGTTCAAGGATGAATTTATCGATCGAACCACCATTTACCTAGGTGATTTCTATACAGCAGAGAGGATTTGTACGGAGATTGATAGCTTCGTTGGTCTCATCAAATATGAGTACCCTTATATGAGAGAGCATTACCCGAATCTTCCTGTGCCCAATCATAGTTGGGAAACAGAGATTTTGAAAACCAAAGAGTGGATTAAAGGAAGAGTGGATTATTTACCCTACGACATGCAGCAGTTCTTTCAGTTAGGAGACACTTTGTCTGTCACCTTTCAATGTCAGCCACAAATTCAAAGGAGATTCAAGATGAATGAGATACCACTTGTCACGCAATCCTTCAAAGGAAAATATTACCAAAATAGAGAATTGAGATTCTCCATAGAAGGAAGCAAAGGTATTTGGGAGATAGAGAGGCAATATGGAGACAGTGTAGTTACGGAGCGGAAGGAAGATACAGAGGCGATTGTGCTAACAGCGGAAGAAGGAGTAAAGAGAGTGAATGTCAGATTCATTCAAGAAACGGGACATCGAGAAAAAGGGAAAGCAGAGAGAAAAAAACGTTCCCGCAAATAAACAAAAAACACGTAACTCAATTAGGAAAAAAAATTATAACTTTGCAGACAATTTATATCGATATTAAAAAAAAGTAAATATGGCTAAAATCAAAGGTGCTGTTGTTGTAAACAAAGATCGTTGCAAGGGCTGTCAGTTGTGCGTTGTTGCATGTCCTGCCAATGTATTAGCGATGTCCAAGCAAGTGAATGCGAAAGGTTACAATTACGCCATCATGGCAAATGAAGATGCGTGCGTAGGTTGCGCAAGTTGTGGTATTGTATGTCCAGACGGATGTATTTCAGTGTATAAAACGAAAATAGATTAAGATAAGATGAGCGAAGAAGTAAAGTTAATGAAAGGTAACGAAGCGATCGCCCATGCAGCTATTCGTTGTGGGTGCGATGGTTATTTTGGTTACCCTATCACTCCGCAGTCTGAGGTGATGGAGACGTTAATGGAAGTAGAGCCTTGGAAGACGACAGGAATGGTAGTATTGCAAGCAGAAAGTGAAGTTTCATCCATCAACATGGTGTATGGTGGAGCTGCCACAGGTAAAAAAGTAATGACATCCTCTTCAAGTCCGGGAGTATCCTTGATGCAAGAGGGTATCTCTTATTTGGCAGGAGCCGAGTTGCCAGCCTTGATTGTCAACGTGATGCGTGGAGGTCCAGGATTAGGTACAATTCAGCCAAGTCAGTCAGATTATTTTCAAACCACGAAAGGTGGAGGACATGGAGATTATCGACTAATCGCATTAGCGCCAGCTTCTGTGCAAGAGATGGCAGACTTTGTAGGTCTTGCATTTGACTTAGCATTTAAATATAGAAATCCAGCTATCATATTGGCAGATGGAGTTATTGGACAGATGATGGAGAAGGTAGTTCTTCCAGATTTCAAGCCAAGACGTACCGACGAAGAGGTTGAGAAGCAATGTCCATGGGCTGCTACCGGAAGAAAGATGTCCCGTAAGAACAACATCATCACATCATTGGAGTTGAAGCCAGAGGTAATGGAGCAAAACAATCTTCGTTTCCAAGCCAAATACAAACAGATTGAAGAGAACGAAGTACGTTACGAAGAGATTCTATGCGACGATGCAGAGTATCTATTGGTCGCATTCGGATGTTCTGCACGTATCTGTCAGAAAGCATGTGAGATAGCACGTGCAGAAGGAATCAAGTTAGGCCTACTCCGTCCAATCACACTATGGCCATTCCCAACGAAAGCGATTGCAGGCTATGCTAACAAAGTAAAAGCCATGTTATCTGTTGAGTTGAACGCAGGTCAGATGGTTGAAGATGTACGTTTGGCTGTCAACGGAAAAGTTCCAGTAGAGCATTACGGACGTTTAGGTGGTATCGTATTCACACCAGACGAGATTGTCAATGCAGTGAAGACCAAATTAATGTAATTTCACTTAATCGGAAAAGAAAATGGCATTAGAAGATATAATAAAACCCGAGAATCTGGTATATAAGAAACCAGATATCATGAATGACAATCCAATGCACTACTGCCCAGGATGCAGTCACGGTGTCGTTCATAAATTAGTTGCAGAAGTAATTGAAGAGATGGGCTTAGTAGAAGATACCATTGGTGTAACCCCTGTAGGTTGTGCAGTATTTGCATACAACTACATCGACATCGATTGGGAAGAGGCAGCACACGGTCGTGCGCCAGCTTTGGCTACAGCCATCAAACGTCTTCGTCCTAACAAACTCGTCTTCACTTATCAAGGTGATGGAGACTTAGCTGCCATTGGTACAGCAGAGACCATCCACGCTTGCAACAGAGGTGAGAGCATCGCTATCATCTTCATCAACAACGGTATCTACGGTATGACAGGAGGTCAGATGGCACCAACTACCATTGAAGGTATGAAAACAGCCACTTGTCCTTACGGTCGTGACTATAAACTGAATGGTTACCCACTGAAAATCACCAACCAATTGAAAGATTTGGAAGGAATCCGCTATGTGACTCGTCAGAGTGTGCAAACAGCAGCTGCTGTTCGTAAAGCTAAGAAAGCAATACGCAAAGCATTCGAAAACTGCATGGACGGTAAAGGTGGTGCAAGCGTCGTAGAGGTAGTCTCTACATGCTCATCTGGATGGAAACTATCACCAGAGAAAGCCAATAAATGGATGGAGGAAAACATGTTCCCTGAATATCCACTCGGAGATTTAATTGACAAAGACGCTAACAAATAAAATCAGAAGATATGAAAGAAGAAATCATCATAGCTGGATTCGGAGGACAAGGAGTTCTCTCTATGGGTAAGATTCTTGCTTACTCTGGTTTGATGCAAGGCAAGGAAGTTACTTGGATGCCTGCATACGGTCCTGAACAACGTGGTGGTACTGCCAACGTAACCGTTATCTTAAGTGACGAGAAAATCAGTTCCCCTATTTTAAACTCTTACGACACGGCTATCATCTTGAACCAACAATCATTGGACAAGTTTGAAAAGTCTGTTAAGCCTGGTGGAACATTGATCTACGATCCATACGGAATCACTACAGAACCAACCAGAACAGATATCAACATCCACAAAATCAATGCAATGGATGCCTGCATCGAAATGAATGCAGCTAAATCCTTCAACATGATTCTATTAGGTGGATTCTTGAAAATCAGACCTATCGTAGAGTTGGAAAATGTATTGAAAGGTTTGAAGAAAACCCTTCCTGAACGTCACCACCACCTCATTCCAATGAATGAGGCTGCCTTGAAAAAAGGAATGGAGATTATTAAGTAAATAATAATTTATTCTAATGAATAGGAGATGTTTTCAAGGAAAACATCTCCTATATTTTTTCATCAACTAATATAATAATACGTTCTCATGATAAACACACACGTCATCATCGGAGAGTATTTAACCTTAAAAGAAACTTGGCAAGCCCTCCTCAGCAGAAAAGACATTTATTATCAATCGAAAAAGAAATGGTTTCTATCAACCTTAGGAATTCTATTACCTATAACCTCACTATCAGGAATAATACTCTTTATAGTACTTTGCATTATGAACCACTCAACCCCTCAGACTTCTTCTCATTCTTGGGAAGAAACCATACTCATAAGTTTTCTCTGTCCAACAATCATCATTCCACCAACATTAATCGGGACATATATTCAATCATTCGTAACGATTCGAAAAATGTCACAAACGCTCTCAGACTTTGTGAATAAATGGTTCTCAAAAGACACCAAATTAATAGTCCAACCCATTTCTCTGAATTACTTTATCAAAACAGCAGACAATTGGGAGATTGAGATTGCCTTAATAAAAGCAAATGCAAATGGCTTCAAAGAATCACATATCATAACAGCCATATACATTCTTCCTTTTGACAAATTTGAAAAAATGGCAAAAACAATCAAAGAATGGTACGAATACTGTCACATGAAAAAGAGTTGTCAAAACCTATATCTCGAAAGGAATATAGCTTATGCACTTTTCTCTATTGATGAAAACGTCCAAGAGAATGTTTTAGAAACGATTGACCAGATGAAATATCTAATACAAAGGTTCAACATACCTACCCAAAGAATGATCTACGACGACATTGACCAAGACAAAGCAAAGACGATGATGCAAACGCAACAATCTTAATAACACACTGTGACTTCTCGGATCTTCCTCACGAAGAAATAATACTTTTGTGTGTAGAGACGCAATATTTTGCGTTTTTTCCCCTATTTCATCCTGCAGACATTCCCCATTGTAGAGACGCACGGCCGTGCGTCTCTACGGTAACCGACAGACTTTCTGTTTTTTTGTTATCAACATTCATATCTGAAATCAGTGACAGGCACACCATTATTATCAAGAATATCTATAAATTCATCCAACACCTCTGATTTCAAATTCGATTCTTTTATAATAATCCGTCTATAATCGGGTGTTATATAACAAAAAGCAGTACCTGTGTATCCATTATGAATATTCATGAGAGATATATTACTGGTAATGATATCATTAAGGTTCGCTGTTATCACTTTACGGGATGGAAATCTGTATTTGAAACGAATCTCCTTACCTTCCACTTCAATTGTCAAACAGTTTCGCAAGTCATCATATATAAAACTAATACTACAATAAAGACAAGTTAAAGAGAGAACAAGTAAAATTATAAATCCCAATGACAAAACTTCTAATCGGAAAGTCAATAATAGCAGGGCAAGCCCCACAAAAAATATTATTATGTTTATTTTAAACGACAAAGGAGAAGAAAGCGAAGTAAACGGATTATCAATCGCAGAATCTCTAGGCACAAAGTTCGTGTTTGTAATTTCTGCAAATCTGGCTCTTAGTTCATGTGGATTTTTGTAAAATTTTTCATAGAATATATATTCCTCATCCGCCTTTGTCCTTATTGAAAAGCCATTCGTCACACCGTTCAAAATCCATTTTGAAATAGGGAAACTATCTGTCAATTGAAATTCGCAGACATCATCGATTGAGACACGTTTGCTTTTTACTAAATAGTCAAGGATAATCTCTGTGTTAGTTATCGTGACAGATGGAATGGTTTTATAATATTTCAGTATCAATCTAACAATTAGACATATCGGTATTATTAGCCATAAAAAAAATATCAGATCTTTATCAAGCAAAAGAAAAAGAAGGACTGCAAATAAAAAGATTTCCAAAAAAAGAAGAACTCCAATGCATACATAAAAACGTACTGTTCGTTTTGATTTTATATTCATATCATTTGTTTTTTCACAAAAGTAATAATTTATTTCAAATATCAAATCCACACATTACAAAAGACTCTTATAAAAAAATAGAGACGCAAAATTTTGCATCTCTACAATAGTATGATTTTCTAATTGTTGCAAAAACAGATATTGATTTCCGTTTTTTTTATAAATTTGCAAAGATTCATTGAATTTATTTAAACTAAAAAACAAATTGAATATATGAAGCTTGAAGGTGGAATATTGGGAGTTGTATTCTCTCTAGTAACGTCTCTTATTAAAGGTTTAGGGGCTAAAGCAGTTGGTATTATTGTTAAAGGACTAATTTTGGGTGTTGTTGTTGCATTGGTATTGACCCCTCTTATTTTTGCATGGGGTGAATTTAGCAAATTAAGATTTTTTATTTCCATTTTGTTCTTTTTTGCTGTTATTGCTGGGGTTGTTGCATATTATGTCTTGCACAGGGCTCCTGAAATTATCGACCCTTCTATCGACCAAACAATTGACTCTAATTACGATTACATTCAAAGTAAGGTAGGTATCATTTCAGAAAAGGCAGAACCTTCTGCACTCTTTAGCTCATCTAAGGAATTTATCTTGGGCAAGCTCGGATTCTTATCACCTCTTTTGTCAGGTTTGACATACGAACAATTCTCAAAATATGCTAATACAGCAGCTCAATTGGGATCTAATGTGTCGGGTGCTGTTAATAGTACTTATTCTTATTTGAACAAGTTGCAGGATAGTAAGGACGATCCAAAGGCTTATCTGATCAATTTCCTTTCTCCTATCAAATCGTTATATAGAATTCCTATCAACGACATAAAAGGCAAAATCAGACTGGCACTTATCCTTGTTCCCGTTGTTTGCTTGGGATTTCGTATTTGGCAGAATTATGATATTGTCGGTTTTGTAAAGGGTTTATTTTAACGGAATCTTGAGGACAAAGATATTTTGACAGTATAGTTGTATCAAACAACGAAGGGTGCGATTCTGAGAATCACACCCTTCGTTTTTATTCTGTTTGCAACATGACAGGTGAATCAATTCACCGCATATACAAATTTCATCTATTTCCTTAACAACACAGCAGCCTTCACCATGTTGATCAGAGAGAGACGTGTTTCATCCCAACCTCTTGTCTTCAAACCACAATCCGGGTTGACCCAAAGGCGCTCGGCTGGTATCAGTTTCTTTGCCTTCTCCATCAGATTAACAATCTCCTCGACAGATGGAACACGCGCAGAGTGGATATCATATACACCCGGACCAATCTCATTTGGATATTCAAACTCATGGAAGACATCCAAAAGTTCCATTTGTGAACGTGAGCACTCAATCGTAATCACATCGGCATCCATATCTGCAATCTCACGAATGATATCGTTAAACTCCGAATAACACATGTGCGTGTGAATCTGCGTGGCATCAGATACGCAAGAAGAAGAGATTCGGAAACTACTAACCGCCCATTTCAAATATTCATTCCATTTTGCATGACGCAATGGCAATGCCTCTCTGATGGCAGGCTCATCAATCTGTATGATGGCAATACCTGCCTTTTCAAGGTCAGACACCTCATCTCTGATAGCCAATGCTATCTGCTTACATGTCTCTGACAGAGGTTGATCATTTCTGACAAACGACCACTTCAAAATGGTGACAGGACCCGTCAACATTCCTTTAACATGCTTCTTCGTCAGACTCTGAGCATAACTACTCCATTCTACTGTCATTGGGAACGGACGACTCACATCACCAAAGATAACGGGTGGTTTCACACAACGGGAACCATAACTTTGAACCCAACCATTCTGAGTGAACGCAAATCCAGCTAACTGCTCACCGAAATACTCCACCATATCATTGCGTTCAAACTCACCATGAACCAAGCAATCAAGACCGATCTCCTCTTGCCATTCTATACAATCTTTGATAGCTTTTTGCAAATTAGCCTTGTATTCTGCATCCGACATCTCTCCCTTCTTATGCAAGGAGCGCCATGCTCTAACCTCCTTTGTTTGTGGGAATGAACCGATGGTTGTAGTCGGATAAAGAGGCAAGTTTAGTCTTTTATGTTGAAGAAGGGCACGTTTGCTGTATTCAGAGACTCTTCTTTCATCCTCTGGTTTCAATTCTGACAATCTCTTTTTCACATTCTGGTTGTGAATAAGGGAAGAGAATTTTCTAGCAGATAACGCACTCTTATTGTCCTCTAAACTGGCAACCGCCTTCGCTTCAGGATGAGCACTTGCCAACTCTGCCACCACCTCAAGTTCATTTACTTTCTGCCATGCAAAGGCAAGCCATGATTTCACTTCCGATGGCAAACTATTCTCATTAGTCTCCTGTGTTAAATCACATGGCGCATGCAAGAAGGAACAAGAAGCACCCAGAATCACACGATCTGCACCCAATGCAGCAACCGCTTTCTTCACAATATTGGCTGAGTTCTCCAAATCGTTGATCCAAATATTACGTCCCTCTACCAATCCCAAAGAGAGCACCTTATTTGCAGGCAATTTCTTTAACAAAGCATCTATCTGCTTCTCATCACTAACAAGGTCTACATGCAACGCATAACTAGGCAGAGAAACAGCCAAATCTAAATTGTCGCCCAATCCTTCAAAATAAGTAGTGATGATTGTTTTAAGAGTTGTATTCTCTGCTATTTTCTTATAAACTTCTTTATAAGCATTAGCCGTTTTCTCCGTTATATCCAATGCAAGATAAGGCTCATCAATCTGAATGAACTCTGCCCCACCCTTCTCCAACGATTGCAACAACTCAATGTAAGCAGGCAACAGATTGGACAACAAATCTAAGTTTTCATCTCGATTGGTATGTTTGTGAGAACCGCCACAGCCACATGTGCAAGCAGACTCCTCACTATGTTGATGCTCGAATTTACCAAGCAACAAATAGGAAATAGGTCCAAGTACTACAGGTTTAGTCTTATAACCAAGTGACAATGCTTCGTTAAACTCCTGAAGAGGTTTGTTATAGAACAAACTAAACTGTTGATTCTTAGCAAACTCAGGTACTATATAGTGATAGTTTGTATCAAACCACCTGGTCATCTCCATTGCAATCACATCCTGACCCTCTTTCTGAATGCCATGAGCCATGGCAAAATAGAGGTTTGTGATGTCGTTCTTAAGTCCGTTATATCTTGAAGGAATAACACCTAAGGTTAACGACAAGTCAAGCACATGATCGTAGTAAGAGAAATCATTAGACGGAATCAGAGAAACCCCAGCGTCAGATAGTCTCTTCCAATTATAACTCTTAATAGTCTTGCCACACGACTTCAAATCGGACTCGGAAATTTTGCCCGACCAAAAACTTTCAAGGGCTTTTTTCAACTCTCTGTTTTGACCCATTCTGGGAAGCCCCAACACATTTGTCTTGATTTGTTTCATATCTATTATTTACAATATTATTTTTTTCTTGCAAATATAGACTGAACGCAATTAGCAGACAAATATTCTAACAAATTCAAACAAATTCACCAAACAAGACCATACAAAAGAGTCAAAACAAAACAATATTCTAAAATACAAGTAAAATTTAGAATAAAATTTCACACAAAGACCACTTTAACAATTCACAAACCTATCAAACTAGTAGGGTTACAAGAAAAAAAGCATTAATCTTTCTCTTTTTTCTCCATTGAACGATTAGGATTGATATTGATAAGAGGTGTGTCACGAGAGCACAACCATGCTCCGATAGCCATCAAAACCAGACCAATCCAATATACTTTAGGTGGTATTTGTTGAAAGATCAGCAATGAGAGACCCGTCGCAATAAAAGGAGAAATGGCATAATATGCACTGGTACGAGCAGCACCCAAATAGCGTTGTGCGTAGATATCCACATAGACACTCATACCGTATGAAATCAGTCCCACCACCAAGGCTGCCACCACCATCCATACAGATTCGATTGTCTCCCCCATATAAAAGCCAACGCCCAAAGCAATAGTACCAGAGAAAAGACCTTTCAGTAAAACAATCTGTAGAGGATCCTTATCAGATATCATCTTCGTACAGTTATTATCCAATCCCCAACAGAAAGCGGAAAGGACAACAAGAAGGGAACCATTCGAGAAACGGAAACTATCCATATCTTCGAAAGAGAGGACACAACACGAGACTGTCACGAAGAGAATGCCCACCCACAAACGTCGGCTGATTTTTTCTTTAAAAAAGAGCAAGGCGAGCAGAGCCGTCACAACCACCTCAAAATTGCTTAGTAGTGAAGCGTTTTCTGCTGTTGTCATCTTCAAGCCCATCATCAAACAGACAGGGGAAATCACATCCAGGAGGATCATGGCCACTATGTAGGGCCACTCCTTCTCTTCCAGACTCTTCTCGAGTCCGATACGTCCATGCAACATACGCATTCCGCCCACCATCAACATAGCCAAAGCAGAACCGATGTAAAGGAACCCAGCCATCAGAATAGGTGGCATGTGTTCCAAGACAATTTTTGAAAACGGAGCATTTATCGCATATAGGACAGCGGCTAACACCGCAAAAAAGATTCCTTTACGAATAGGGTTTTTCTTCGCAGACATCTAATCTTCCTCCTTGGTGTAATCTATCACTTGATTTAAATAAGCAACGAATGGTTGATTTCTCTTGAAGATATCCAGTAGATGTTCCAACAAGTGCTCATCGCAAACAAAAGAATCATCCAACGGTTTATCCAAACAATATGTCTTTAGACGCCAATAATCTTTATAAGGGAAGTCAGCCAAATCTTTCGGCACTTTCTTTAAGGCATCGGTATAATCCAAGCGAAGTCCGTCCTTTGCTGCAGTCTGTATATACTTATCAAATCTTTTTCCATCATCTTGCAAATCCTCACGAACGATTTCCACCACTTTCTTATCATAGCAATAATGACCGATGGCGACCATACTCTCATCAGGATAACCTGTACCACCCACAGAGAGGTGGAAATAGTAGCCGGCATGTCCTGATTTCTTACCACCGGGAGCGATAAAAACGCCGAAATGTGTTTTATAGGGAGACTTATCCGCAGAGAACCGAATATCACGATTAATACGATAAGTACAGTCTTTCAACTCCAAACCTTCCGTGCTCTTATCAAACTGAGCCACACCAGCTATCAGTTTCATAGCGAATTGTCCGAATTGATCACGCGCTGCCTCATACTCTTTTCGATGAGCATGAAACCATTCTGTATGATTGTTTTTTTGCAATTCACGCAAAAATTTGATTATCTCTTTCATAAAAAAAATTTTTTAGGTGGGTTACTTTTTTTCAACGATGAAACATTCACAATGATTGTATCACCCACTCCACAATATTACGATCTTCAGTGCTGAGATTCACTCCTATCTTCACCCTCTTTTTATCTGGGGCTGATATTTTCTTGTCATATCTCTTCTCATCTATCTGAGCCAATGCCTCCTTGGCAGACAAGTTTCGTTTGCACTCTATGATGTAGGCACATTTCTCTGTTTCAAAGAAAATATCGATTCGTCCACCCAGAACAGGGCGTTCCAACGTTACTTCATGTCCCGTTGAGCGTATCATCAGATAGATCATATTGCGAAAATGAAGTTCTATCATATCGGGCTCCTTGTTTTCAAACGGTATTTGCCCCATAATCATCTGTATCTGAGTCATAAAACCTTCAACATCGTCTGCCTCGATCATATCTCTCAAGTTCTTTATATCTCCATCTAATTCACTTCTGTCCCTTCCAGAAAATTCCTTCATTAAGTATCTGACAAAACCATCCTTCACCTCTTCATTAGGGAATCCGAGATGGTAATATTCTCTGCCATCAAAGTCTTTGATGGTCAAATAACCACTCTGATAGAGGGCAGCCGTAAGGTTGTCTTCATCATTACCGAACGACGACATACTCTCTGCCGTGGCATTAATTCCATCCTCCAACTTGGAAAGCTCGAATATGTTTTTCTTCAACATCAGAGCCAAGAAACTCGGTGTGCCGGTAGCGAACCATTTATTTTCCAATATCTTAGATTTCAACGAACCCAACAAACTATATGGATTATAAACGCTCTCGCCATTAATAGAGAAACGGTAACCATTGAATTTGCGTTTCAGACGGAGATACAACTCATCTTTACCCACACTCAGTTTATCCGCAAAAGCCTGCACTTCATCATCAAAGTACAAATGCAACTCATTTTCCGTGATGCCACAGACTGTGCTATAAACATCACTCATAGAAATATCCCTCGGATTGTTGGCCGCACTGAAAATGCCCAATTTGCCATAACGGGTAACACCCGTCAGAAATGCAAAGCGTATGTATTTATCCGCCTTCTTCAATATACCATAGAGACCTTGTAGCGTAACTCTGTTTCGCTCCTTCAACTCAAGGTTGTCCATAACATCCGTCAGTGGCTTGTCATACTCATCTATCAAGATTGCAGCTTTCTGTCCCGTCTTCTCGTAGGCTCTACGCACCACACCTGCAAAACGAAGTCCGAACGTCGTCTCACTCTCTCGCTTGCCATACAGTTCTTCTTGTTCCACAAGAAAATCGTTTATCACTGAATTCAGCGTATTCTCTTCCACGTATGGGTCGCCCGAAAAATCCAAATGGAATATGGGATGTTCCGTCCACTCATTCTCCAATTGCTCTATTGCAAGGCCTTTGAAAAGATCCTTTCTGCCCTGGAAATAGGACTCCAGCGTGGTGGTCAGCAGACTTTTTCCGAAACGACGAGGGCGACTGATGAAATAGTATTTCCCAGTCTGGATTAACTGATACACAAGTGCCGTCTTATCAACGTAAACATAGTCTCCGCTGATAACCTCTTCAAATGTCTGTATGCCAATTGGATATTTCATATCAGTTTTATTGGTTTTGCACATCTCCATTTTGAAGGTGCGATACATACGCTGCCTTTGGAGAATGGTACATTTGCAAAGATAATAAAATTAGATACGTTTCGCAAAACAGGTCTGTTTTTTTTGCCATTAGGACGTCGCGTGTGGCGTCCGTTACATCATGCGTGCGATTTCTTTCATCGAACAATAATCCATGGATTATTCCGAACATGGCACACCGAATCCATTGTAACTCTCCTTTATTATTTTAATAATAAGAAATTTCTCTCGTCTCTATACGATACTCTCTTTCCTCTTTCTCAATATTCTTTCCGTCCTGAGAATACTTATTAACAGTGGTTACACGACGTTTTGTCCAGTTACCCAAACTGTCTCGTTCCACAATATTGAAATATTCCATGACATCTGTATAAAGATATTCGCCTTCTCCCATAGAGGGTTCAACAGTGGAAACACACTCTAAATCATTGTCATACGTGAAACTCTTTTTCTTTTGACATTCTAGTCCATTGGAAATCAGAGAATCTAACATTCCTTGTTCATTATAAACATACCCTTCGGAAATATAAATTCCAAAGTCTTCCACATAGACTTCCTTCTTTGTGATTTGTCCATTATCGTTGCGGGAAAGTCTGATTTTTTCCTTCGTATCGAAAGTAAGAACACCTTTTTGATCGAATGTATATGTCTTATCCATCCATTCTACATGTTCAAGCTTGCCATTCCATGTAGAGTCACAATTGGTTGTCTGAACAGACAATTTGGAAACGTTGCCACGCACATCCATAAATTGGCGGTCGGGAGAGGTAAATGAAGGTAGTTTCTTCTCTACCACTACCGTATCTTCAGGAAGCTCCTTACTCAATGTATCTGAACGTTGCTCTTGATTTGTGTTCGAACCACCGCAAGCACATAATACAACCGTTGCTAGAATGAGAATTTCTTTTTTCATGATTATATATTTTTTGTTAAACGTTCCACCTCTTCTATCCATATTTTGCTGGATGCATCGCTTGGCATTCTCCAATCACCTCGTGGTGAGAGGTTGACACTACCCACCTTCGGACCATCTGGCATACAGCTTCTCTTAAACTGTTGTGCAAAGAAACGCCAATAGAACGTGCGCATCCACTTCAATATCGTCGCATTATCATATTTACCTTCAAACGCCTTGCGTGCCATAAAGTAAATCTTTGTAGGTGACAAACCGAAACGAAGGGTGTAGTAGATGAAGAAATCATGTAGTTCGTAAGGTCCCACCAAATCTTCTGTCTTTTGTGCAATCTCTCCTTTATCGTCCGCAGGAAGAAGTTCCGGACTGACGGGTGTGTCGCAGACATCCAACAACGTCTCCTTTGCAGCCTCATCCATCTCATAAAGAGCCGCATATTTCACTAAGTATCTCACCAATGTCTTCGGAATCGATGTATTAACAGCATACATACTCATGTGGTCGCCGTTGTAGGTTGCCCAACCCAACACCAACTCAGACAAGTCGCCCGTTCCAACCACCAATCCTCCGATCTTATTGGCATAATCCATCAAGATCTGTGTTCTCTCACGTGCCTGCGTGTTCTCATAGGTAACATCAAGGACGGAAAGGTCATGATCAAGATCTTTCAAGTGTTGCAAGCAAGCTGGCTTAATGTCTACCTCCTTGATAGAGATACCCAGACTCTTCATCATATTGAGTGAATTGTGATAGGTACGACCGGTGGTACCAAAACCAGGCATTGTGATGCCAACAATGTTTTTACGCGGAAGACCTAGTTTGTCGAATGTCTTCACCATCACAAGCAGTGCGAGTGTAGAGTCGAGACCTCCGCTAATGCCCACAACCGCCTTTTGGATGCCAGTGTGATACAAGCGGGTTGCCAGTCCCCCCACTTGAATGGAAAAGATCTCATTGCAACGAGTCTTCATCTCGTCCTCTGGCGGAACGAACGGATGAGGTGCGAATGTGCGAGTCACATCCGATGGATTGGCATATATCTCGATTGAATCAAGGTGCGTGATTTCAATCTCGTTTTTCTTGTTAGGATTCTGATTACCGATGATGAAAGCGGAGTTGCGCAAACGATCCGCCTGCAATCGCTGTACGTCAATATCAGCAATGGTGAGCTGTTCTTTGAATGAGAATCGTTCCGACGTAGCCAACAGACTACCGTTTTCAGTGAGGATGGCAGTGCCAGAGAAAACAAGGTCGGTGCTGCTCTCTCCGAACCCAGAGCCCGTATAGATGTAGGCACACACATTCGTGGCAGACTTCTGCTTCACCAATTGACGGCGGTAAGCCTCCTTGCCAATCAGTTCGTCACTGGCAGAGAGGTTGAAGATAATCTCCGCACCCGCCAGACAGAGCTCGTCACTTGGGGATGCAGGCATCCATAAGTCTTCGCAGATCTCAATGCCGAATCTTAGTCCATCGACCTCAAAGATCTGTCTCTTCTCACCGAATCCAGGTGTGAACCAACGTTTCTCGTAAAACTCATTATTGCTTGGCAAGTATTGTTTATCCACCTCTGTATGGAAGAATTGGTCGCCCGTACCAGCCACGAAAGCCGCATTATAAAGTTTACCCTCACGATAGTAGGGCGCCCCTACAATGGCATAGAGTCCATGCCTGCGAGCCGCCTCATTTATTCTAAGGAGCTGTCTTTGCGTCTCTTCAATCAAAGTGCGTTGATAAAAGAGGTCGGAACAAGTATAACCCGTAAGACAAAGTTCTGGGAAACATACAACTTTAACATTCTCTTGTGCTGCTTTTTCTATCAGCGATATGATTCTATCGGCATTCACTTTAGGATTAGCTATCTCCACCACTGGGATAGCACTGGCAACGCGGACGAATCCTACTTCTTTATTTTCCATATTGTATTAATTAAGTTATTCATTTTCAAGAAAAAAGGAATGCGTAATTCCCTTACCAATAATCAAGGCAATTTACAAAAAATCGAGAATATAGCATTACTAAATCAACTTTATTTTCATCAAATGTATTTTGTAGAAATGTAACATTTTTTTGTAGAGATGCACGGACGTGTGTCTCTATGGTGACCGATTAACAAACGACTTAAAAAAAGGCACAACTGAAAGAATTTACATTAATTCGTTCAATACAACTGAATGAATTTACGTTAATTCGTTCAATACAACTGAATGAATTTACATTAATTCATTCAATAAGACTGAAAGAATTTACATTTTTAGTTGGATTATCCACTTATAAATTTTACATTTGCAGGGTAAATCGGATCAAAAAAAAAGATATGGCAATAGAAAGAACACTAAAACACCAGATAGCAGCAAGAATCAAGCCACAAAAAGTGATGCTAATATTTGGGGCTCGGCGTGTTGGAAAGACGCTGCTGCTACACGAGATCCTTGACGAGTTCAAGGGGAAGAAACTTCTATTGAATGGAGAAAGCGCCGACACGACACGTATGATCGCTGACAAATCCATAAGCAACTACAAACGTTTATTTGCGGGAATAGACTTGTTGGCGATCGACGAGGCGCAACACATCCCCGACATTGGGATGAAACTAAAATTAATGGTTGATGAAATACCAGGCTTGGCGATTATAGCAACGGGGTCCTCCTCGTTTGACCTTCAGAATCAAGCGGGGGAGCCATTAGTTGGACGATGCACACGTTTTTTCCTGACTCCATTTTCTTTCAAAGAGTTGAGCGACCATAATTCAGTATTTGAGACCATATCGAACATAGACAGTCATTTAATATACGGATGCTATCCGGAATTAATCAGCATAGAGTCATCGGAAGAGCAAGCTCGTTATCTTACGGAGATTGTGGACTCCTATCTATTAAGGGACATTCTCGCCGTCGATGGAATAAAGAATGCACAGAAGATGCACGATCTGTTGCGATTGATAGCATATCAAGTCGGCAGTGAAGTATCCATTGATGAACTGGGCAAGCAGTTGGGCATTAGCCGCAACACAACAGAGCGTTATCTCGATCTGTTGCAGAAAGTGTTCGTATTGTACCGTTTGGGAGGATATTCCAATAATCTACGTAAAGAGGTCACCAAATCATCCAAATGGTATTTCCAAGACAACGGCATCCGCAACGCCGTGTTGAATGATTTTCGTCCATTCGCCGACAGATCGAGCGAAGAGAGAGGCGCATTGTGGGAAAATTTCATCATCAGTGAACGGATGAAGATGAAACACAATAGCTTAGCGAGCACCAACATGTTTTTCTGGCGAACATACGATCAGCAAGAGATAGACCTGATAGAAGAGAATAACAATAACCTTACCGCATTCGAAATGAAAGCCGGGAAGAAGAACCCTAAGGCTCCCAAAGCGTTTGCGGACGCATATCCCAATGCGAAATTCAACGTGGTGAACAAGGAGAATTTCTGGGAGTATTTGGGGGTGTAGAATCTATTTATCGTGATCGTAGAGACGCACGACCGTGCGTCTCTATCTCATCACCGAGTCTCTTGCTCTCCCTAAATTTTCACGATGCGGTTCTCCTCAATCAGATAATATCAATCTGTGAAATCAAATCAATCTCTCCATTTGTAAACTCGAATGCCAGGCCATCATCAGTAGTTGGACATTCACAAAGCCATGCAATCCTTCCATTGGTCTTGATAAACAACTCTGTGAACTCTAGCAATCCTTTCACAACGTTTTCTCTATTAACATTTTCTCGTTTCAAATAGTCTGGTATATCTATGTATTCCATGAAATTATCATATCCTTCCAGATAGTAATCCAACGTGATATCCTTGATTTCCTCCCATTGAGTTGCATTTAGTTTCAAAAACTTCTTATATGACTCTCTTTGTTTGTCACTCACGGGATCGTCATAGGTACGAATTGTGACAGGCATTGTATATACACTTCCTGCCAACCTTACCACTTCAATTTTTTCCCAACCTGCATATCCACGGAACAACAAGCCACACACCTCATCTATCATCTTTTCTTGTTTGTCATATTCCTTCAATTGATAACTCTGCAACAAATGGATTTTCTTTTCAGAAAGGAGCACTCCTATTTTGGATTTGTTCCATGCAGTATAACATATCCAACCATAGTTTCCTTTTTTATCGATATATAATGTTTTAGGCAAAGCTGTTTGCACATTGATTTTCGGTCCTATTGCCAACATCGCCTCTACCTGCTGAGGGTCTCCGACATAAGCAGTAAGCATCATCTTTGAAAATTCACGGAAGTATTCATTCTCTTTCTGCAAATACTCCATATATGCCTTCTGTTGTGCAGAAGTGATTCCTTCCTCAATGCCACCCTCCAACTCGATCTCTAGATTCTCTAGTTCTCCGAAGAAATGGTGTTGTTTCAAGCCTGTCCAACTTTTATCTCCATTATGGACTAGAAGGCCCAATAATGGGTCGTTGAGTTTATGGAGATTCTCAAGTTGAGTTCTTGATATCACCCTCGGTTCCGATTCTGACAATAGAACAGCCAATCCATTATCTTTATCCCAACAGCAGCCAAAAGCATATCCAAAACTACCATCTCTACAGATAAAAAGATACCATATTGACATCATATCGTATAGGAGTTCTTCCGTTATGTTATCTTTATGATGTTCTTCATCCATAGTTACCTTTTTCTCAATTTCTTGAAAAAACCAATTATAGTAATTCATAATCAATTGAGGAACACTACTTTTATAAGTATTTGCATTTTGCAAATACTTATTATAGGCATTTCTTTGTACGTCAAGGACTCCTTCTTTGTCGTCATCTTGAACAACGAGAATTAGATTTCCTTTGGAATTAAAAAGTGGGGCATCCATACGTCTGCACCATGCATTATTATAATACTTTAATGTACCTAAAATTTCATCTGATATTAACTCTTCCATTATTTTAAATATTGTCAAATTTATTATTGTCGCTTTCAGAAGAAATAGGAACTGTTTGCGGAGCATTCGATTGACCACCGAACACCTCCATACCCAATTTATTTTCTTCACTGACACCACCCTTATGAGCAGCGTTTGAATGAAGGATGGATGGGATTTTCATCATGGTTTGGCAATCTGGACACGGGTTTACACCCATGCCTATGATATGCCGTCCGTTCCGGACTCGTGGAGGAGAGACAAAAGATTGTTGCAGAGTGAAAGACTAAGAATACATGAAAGAAGACATTGGAATAATCACATTTACATTTCCGTCGACCCATTCTATGGCCATTCCATTCTCCTCTGTCGGCGACTCACAGTTCCATGCCAATCTGCCCTCTTCAATAATAAGCAAATGGTCGAAAGACAATATTCTTATCACCTTGTCACGTGTGATGTGATCTTTGTCCATTGGCTCTGGTATTTCAACATAATCCTCGAATGAATCATAATAATGCAAATAATAGTCGAGCAACTCCGTTTTCAGTTTTTCTATATAATTGGAAAGATTCGACATGTAATCTTGGTAGATGGCTCGTTGCTCATCGGTAATGTCATTTTCGTATGTGGAGACGGACACTGGTGACGTTTGAAGGTCTTCCTTCATTCGGAACACATCAAGTTTTCTCCATGTTGAGAATTCTCTAAACATTGTACCAAAAACCTTGTCGTATATTTTCTCTGCCGAAGAATATCCCCTTAACTCATGAGGATACATCCAACTATGAATCTCTGCGGACAGATGCAGGGCAAGATAACTTTTATCCCATGAGGTATAACATATCCATCCATAATTACCCTCTCGATCGATGAAGAGCACCTTTGGCAATGCTGTTGCAACCACAACTTTATATTCAGATTCCAGCATGGTATCAGCAAGTTTTTCATCCCTCACATAGGCGGTTAGCAACTTCTTGTTCATGTCGGCAAAATAAGACTCTTTTTTCTGCAGATAATCCGAATAGGCCTTCTGCTGTGCTGGTGTTATACCCTCTTCCGCACTTCCCTCCAACTCTATCTCCAAATTTTCAGGTGCATCAAAGAAACTGTTCTGTTCCAAACCCTTCCAAGCCTTTTCTCCATCATGGACTAAAAGACCAAATGTTGGGTCGTTGAGTTTGTGGAGGTGACGAAGCTGATCTCGTGTAATAACACGAGGTCCCTGTTCGGAAAAAAGAACGGCAATATCTTCATCGCTCCAACAACTTGCTATTATCCATCCGAAACTACCATCCCTACAGATAAAAAGAAAATTCACATCACACATTGCAAATAACGCTTCCTCATTGATAGTGTCTTTTTGATCACTATCCTCTAACTCTACAACCCTATCTATCTCTTCAAAATTCCACTTGTAATAATCAAGAATGTAATTTGGTGCATCTTTGATGTATCGCTCCTCATTCTCCATATATGTCTGAAATGCTTTCCTTTGTACGTCGAGAATTCCTTCCTGATTCTCATCTTGCACTAAAACTCTCATCTCTATTTCACTTCCGTAAAGTGACTTATTTAGACTCTTCACCCATACGTACTTGTTGAATTCTAATTCACCTAAAATTTCATCTTTCATATCTATCTGATTATATTATATTTTTGATTCATTTTTACCGCCCTTACCATGTTTATTCCGAACTTTATTACTCAAAATAACATCAGTATTAGAGTCAAATGTTGAAACACCTTCCCTTTTTACTGCGTTCACACCACCATTGTGAGGAACGTTTTGATGGATGACGGTGGGGACTTTCATTAAGGTGCGACCATCCTCACTCTCATGCCAAGTTAGTTTGTTTTTTTTCATGTACTTTCGTACCTTCGATGGGGTATATTTTTTAGGATCACCTTTTTTTTGCGAATACATTCTTTCTGCAACGAAAAAATTAAACGTTCTATCAGAAGAATATATATCCAATGTAATTGGTTCTCCATAAACATATTCACTAAGATCCACATTCAGATCAGGAGGGTTACCACCAAACGGAAATCCCTTAAATGGGTCTGGATCAGGGAGAGGGGCCTTTCCTTTTGCATTTCTATATTCATTAACATTCATTATAGCATTCTTCAAAATATCATTCCAACATTGTGTATTATCTTTTGGATAACCTGGGATAGCCTTCTCAGAAGTACCTGGCTTCCAGTAATAACAATCCTTACCTTTGCACCAAGTTCCATCATCCTCAGGTTTTGAGTTCTTATTTTTAGGAATCCATTCATATGTTCCATCATCCTTCTCTTCCCATTTTCCTTCGCCTGGAGTTCTTGGTGCTGCTGATGCACTAACATTTAATGTTTTATCATCAGTTTTTTCGCTTCCATCTACGTAAAGTATGAAATCTCCATCTTTAACGCCAATTTTACTATAACTAACTCCTAATTCTTTTAATTTTTTGCACAATTCGTCCAGTCCGAATCCTAACGGAAGTCCCCCATTATCACCATAATACTTAATAATTATTGTTGACATCCGATTACATTCATATCCCCTTACTGATTTTAGTTTTGCTGCAGCATCAATTAATTCCATACAATATCAATTATTCAAATTAATATTTCTAGCGATTGCTTTTCCATCTCCTCCAACACGAGTTTGAACGGTTATGTTTTTCCCTTTTTTAGAAGGTATTGTAAACGTCACCATGTCGCCTGGTACAGCACCTTCTGTTTCTGCTACCAACGTTACAATTCCATCTTCTGGCACTTCATCGACTTGACATCCGTTGGAATCCCAAAACTCTAAGGTTTTGATGATTGGTGTGATGTCGTCCTCTGGTTCCTCTTCGTTCGTGGCCATGGGGTTCATGTCCGACTGATGGGTTGCCACATTGGGCGCATTGACAGCAGGCATGGTGGGCACTGGTATCTGCCCTGTGGTTTGAAATGATATGCACATCGGACAACCTAATGCACAGGTTCCTTTACTGTTCTTGGTCAGCGGATTAGAAATTCGGTTGACATACATACCTGTATATACATTATCCCATTTCGTAATCATCGCCACACAGGGCTTGGGCATGTTAGGCACCATGTTGCAAGTACCAAAAGCTGGCGATGGAAAGGCTGGTCCTAACGTCATACTCGTGGCGGCCAACTTGCCGTTGAAATAGACGTTCATATTGTCTAGGATATTATTCAGCATGGACGGTGCCACACCGAATTGGCATGTTGCCATCGCTCCTTTTACTATAAATTCCTCTTCCATCTCTATATCCTTTTAATGGTTATCTCTTTGGTGAAGTAGCCTGTGTCCGTCTCCTCTACCCTCGCCCATAACTTGATCTCATTGGGCAATCCATCCTTGTCTCGATACAATTGCAACTTTGCATGTCCTCCTAACAAACGTCCACTCCCTTCATCATTCACCTGATACGTGTCGTAACAGACACCTCCCTTTTCATCATAGCTCTTCCCTTGAAAAGTGAATATAGACAATCTGGCTCGCAATGGGAAATCACGTACCACCACCTGCTGGTCGGTCTGCCCCTCCCTCCAAAAGAAAAGCCGATAAAACATATTCTCCTTAAGCGTGCGATAAAACTTCTCCTCCGTCTTCAGCGCCAACGCATAACGATTGGACTCTTTCTCTATCCAATAGTTATTATAATAATCAACAAGCCTCTGTCGCTCATCTTTCCAATGTTGTTTCACTCCCTCAAAATCATCTACGGCCATGAAATCACCTTGCTCCGACACCGAAAGATTGATGGGATATAACGCTTTGCCAAACTCCAAAACAATGGCTGCCCAATCTTCGGGAGTCTTACCATCAAAGGTCTCGTCTGTCGAACCCTTCATCGTAAAAGAGAAGTCTTGCTTCTCCTGCTGAGCATAGATATGCTCCACCTTATGAAAGGAACTTGTGTTACCATTGGCAAAGGTTACCACAGAAGTAAAATCATACGAAGTCTCTATTCCTTGAAAATTATACATGTTTTAATTAAAATAACACATTTTTATTACAACATCTCGTCCCTATTTAGAAGAAAGATGCACATCGTTAAGTTAAATCGTTCTGCCAATAGATACCCGACTACCTACTTGTTGTTCATCACTATTTATTACTAAATTTCCACTAAATAGTTTCTTTCTTGTGACTTTATACAGCACACAGCTACACGAATTCTACCTGATTTAGTTGTTTTTAAGGAAAACAACGTTTCAGAATTTAATTTCCTAAAATTAATAATAATTTTTCAATTAATACAAATTATTTATCTTTATTTTATTCCCTCTCCTTCGTCATTCAAGAAATACCATCTGTTATTGAACTTCACCAATAAAAGTTCGTCTGAGAAGGAATCTACCAGTTGGAACTCTTTTTCTATGAGTTTGTTTGTTTCTGTATTTTTTATTTTATAGAGGGTTTTTACGAGAAGTAGAATCATACTCTTCTCTGCGCATAAATTTCAAATTTAATTCATTATCTCTTCTAGATGTGGTGACATAATAATCAATAAGCGGCATGTATTTAAAATCGTATTTTGGCAAATCCGACACTTTTATCAATCCTGCTTCCAGATAGCGAAATAGAGAACAAATTCCAATACACTCTGGAACCCATGCAGTATCTCCCGTAGCAACATCAATAAAAATTTCAAGTCCATTTTGTATACTTGATGCAGTTTGTATAACGACTACCTTTTCTCCAAAGTTATCATACTTGAGTTCTACTGGCTCTTTTATAATGGCATTGCCTTTTGCATCCTCATATATCCAAGACGATATTCCCTCTTTAATAACAAGTCTAAATCGATTCTGACCCAAAGCTATAGATTCCACCTCTTTTCCATCCAAGGTGTACAATTTTATTTTTTTTGCCGACTCTGGTATTTTTACGTCTAAATCTTTTTCTAATTCTTTTATTAGTGAAGTATCATTACCTGCACCTTCGTAGAAAACATATTTCCCATATACTGTTGGAACACTATATAAGTTGTCTACTAAGACCTTTTTTTTATAAATAGAAGATGTTATAGGGTATACACAAAGTCCCACATCTCCTTCACGCCAGACACAATTAGTAAGCAACACTGTGCCGTCAACATATTCCATAATTGAGTTGTCGCTTATGAAAGGATAGACTTCTTTGAAATCTATGTCAACAATTCCATACTTATTGTTTTTTTTCATCACAAAGCACCCTTCTGTTGCTCGACACATTCTACTTTCATAGCTAGAACTATAAATAGAAGCTTCTTGAAAATTTTTTTTCTTCAATTCTTCTTCTCCAACATAATATTTCTTCCCCTTCTTAGTGAAAGAAAGTAATTTCCCTGAATTATAATTCACCACTGGCCAATCATTATCCATAGTAAAGAGAAGCTTCCCGAATTCAAAGCAATAGGTAATAGTCTTACCTGGCTCAGTTTCAATTTGCACAATATCTAACGATTTATATCCAGGAAATTTATTAATCCCCCTGAAAGGTTCTTGGGGGACTTGGAGAATTCTTTTCACTTTTCCTTCTGGCACCAATCGATTGCCCATGCTGTCGATAACACCCACCGACTCATCACACCATAATCCATTTCTGAAATATCTTCTTTTATAAGCTATATTTTCATATTGTAATGGAATAACCACATCGCCAGACTTATTGATGAATCCAGCCTTATTGTCTTTTATTACAAGGGCTCTGTTTCCACTAAAGCTTCCCACATAATCATACCCCTTGATTTTCTCGTTCAAAGACTCTGTTTGTTCTTTTGTCAGTGAAGCCGATGAAACCACGGACATTACTGATAGTGCGAATAATGTGATAATAAGTTTTTTCATATACTATTTATATAGGTGGTGTCTATAATTTTTTTAGCAAAATTTCGAAACCCAAATCTTATATTCTGTTCGTTATTAAAAACTCGAAGACCGCTCGGGTGCGCTGTGCAATGGGAAGCGTGAGCGGTCATATTGAGTATAAATTTATTGTTTTTTTTCGTTATAACAAAATAAAAATTCTTCATTTCCATACAGGTAATGTTTCCCAATCAGGGGGAAATCCCATCTCTTTTAATGAAAGGAGACGATTAGGCTGATTGAGTAATTGAATCAGATTTGTCTTAAAAGAGTTATCGGGACTAATTATATCAACAATATACTTTATGGCAGAGAGCATTGCAAACAATTTGTTATTTCTAATTTTAGCAATCTTTTTGCGGGGGATAAATGCAGAGGTTGTATTGTATGGCAATTTGATTTGAACAAGAAATCGTCGATTCCATATTCTACTATGATGAGCGCAACAATTTCGCAAATTGTTAAATGCGTGTAACCAATTGGCAAAGATCTTTTCATCACCGATACCAAACTGATTTGCAATACTACGTTTCTCCACACTTGGAATTAGTTCCTTATATAATCGGCTAAGTACACCAAAAGAAACGACTTCCAAAGTCATCCAAGAAGGAGGCATTAACGGAGTGTCGTATTTTTGCCTATAATGTTTGATAAAATCTTCATCACTTCTATCAACATCAGACTTAATATCACTTATTATTTTCTGAAACTTGATAGGAGACTTATAGATATTCTCGTTTTCATACCACAATGCGTCATTTTTAGAAAGAGAATAATAAAGCGAGAGTTTTGTACGTACCGCAACTTCTATTTTTTCAATCTCGCTGAATACCAAGGAGCGTAATCGCTTATCAAACACATACAAATCAATAACATCCATGAAATCGATGTCATCCCTAACAAATTCATGATCGGCGTTATCCATGTTATTTTGAAACGGATACGTAAATGCACGTAGTCTATAATAACTTATGTTCTGTAAATATTTAGTAGACAAACTCTTATTACAGAAACGCAATCCTCGTTTCTCAAGCTTGGAAATTTGCTCTTCAACAGATAAAGGTAGTTTAGTGTATTGCATAAAACAAAATATAGATAGAAAAACTCGAAGACCGCTCGGGTGCGCTGTTCAATGGGAAGCGTGAGCGGTCATATTGAGTGCAAAGTTATTGCTTTTTTTTAATAAACAAAATATTTATTCAAATTATTTGATATTTTTTCAGGAAAGGGATTTTGTCTTTTAATCACAAAAATGAATTTAACCTCGATTTATGTCAGCAAGTAGCAAAAAACAGACTTAGAATTGGGGAAATTTCGATTTGAATGTTTTCAGAATCCTCGTTTTCCTTTATGAGCCATTAACATACACTTCTGCAATTCCCCATGTACAAATTAAGCTACTGTGTCGATGGAGCATAATAAAAAAAAGCCCCCTGCCAAAGCAGGAGGCTTTAAACATCTACTGTGTATTTATTATACCAAACTCTTAATCAACGTTTCTTTGTCGCCAGCCAACAAATCCATAGGAGCGATTTCTGGCAAAGCATAGCAACCTGGACGTTGTTTTACAACTGCACGTGCGCAAGAAGTCAAGACTTGAGCAGTAAGTGCAGGGTTGTTGATGTGCATACGGAATTCGAACAATTGGTTTTGAGTCTTACCAGAGACACCTTTGCGTTCGATCAATACACCGTGACCCATATCTTTGCAGTCGTCCACGCTATTAACAGGGATAACGTGCAACTCATCATGAGCGAAGTAGTCATCAGCCTTCAATTCAGCATAGACTTGTTCTGCGGTATAACCTGGTTCCAACTCTACATAGACCATACGGCTGTGAATGCTTTGACCCTTAGGGATAGTCATAGAAAGAGCGTTTTTAACACCCTTCTTTCCACGAGCCACTACAGAGTGACCCATACTCATACCAGGACCGAAGTTTGTGTAAGTCAATCCCTTTGGAGCCATAGCCATCAACAAGGTACGAACAACAGAGTCTGTACCTGGATCCCAACCTGCAGAAATGATAGCTGCCACATTATGTTGTTTAGCAACCGCATCCAATGATTGGTGAAGTTCCCATACTTGTCCGTGGATATCGAAACTATCTACCGTATAGATACCTTTTTCCAAAATAGATTTTGCCACCTCAGGAATGTTTCTAGTTGGTGTGCAAAGGATGGCAACATCCACCTTGCCCAACTCATCGATATTTGCGACCACCTTCACGTCAGCCAATTCAGCTGGTTTGTTAGATGGATCACGACGAACAACGCCCGCCAATTCCATATCAGGTGCTGCTTGAATTGCCTCAACGCTGAAACGGCCTATATTACCATAGCCGACAACAGCAACTCTTAATTTTCCCATTGTATTAATTTTTTGTGATTTAATAAAAAATCCCCGAGGCGAAAACACGACGGGGATTTTTATCTATCGTATAGAATTATACCAAACCTTGAGCAAGCATAGCGTCAGCTACCTTAACGAAGCCAGCGATGTTAGCACCCTTAACGTAGTTAACAGTACCATCAGCCTCTTTACCATACTTAACGCAGTTGTCGTGGATATTCTTCGTGATACCTTTCAACTTGTTGTCAACTTCCTCAGCAGTCCAAGAGATACGACCAGAGTTTTGGCACATCTCCAAACCTGAAGTAGCAACACCACCAGCGTTAGAAGCTTTACCTGGAGAGTAAAGGATCTTAGCAGCGATGAATGCGTTAACAGCTTCGATAGTAGAAGGCATGTTAGCACCCTCAGCAACTACCTTAACACCCTTAGCAAGAAGTGCTTTAGCATCATCACCATCAAGCTCGTTTTGAGTTGCACATGGCATAGCTACATCAAGAGACTTGATGTCAGCGATTTGCCAAGGACGTTGGTTCTCATAATATTTAGCAGATGGATATTTAGCTGCGTATTCTTTGATACGACCACGTTTTACGTTCTTCAATTCGAAGATGAAATCCAATTTCTCTTTAGAGATTCCGTCTGGATCGTAGATAGAACCGTTAGAGTCAGATACTGTAAGAACCTTAGCACCTAATTGAGTACATTTCTCAACTGCATATTGAGCAACGTTACCAGAACCAGAGATAGCAACAGTTTTACCTTTCAAAGTATCACCCTTAGTCTCCAACATATATTGTGCGAAGTAAGTTGTTCCGTAACCAGTAGCCTCAGGACGGATCAAAGATCCACCGAATGAAAGACCCTTACCAGTCAAAACACCTACGAATTCGTTTCTCAATCTCTTATATTGACCGAACATGAAACCAACCTCACGTGCACCAGTTCCTATATCACCAGCAGGAACGTCAGTGTCAGCACCAATGTGACGGAACAACTCAGTCATGAAGCTTTGGCAGAAACGCATAACTTCATTGTCTGATTTACCCTTAGGATCGAAGTCAGATCCACCTTTACCACCACCCATTGGAAGAGTAGTCAATGAGTTCTTCAAAACTTGCTCAAAAGCCAAGAATTTCAAAAGACCCAAATTTACAGAAGGGTGCAAACGGATACCTCCTTTGTAAGGACCGATAGCACTGTTCATTTGTACACGGAAACCACGGTTGATTTGGAACTCTCCTTTATCGTCAATCCAAGGAACACGGAAGATGATTACTCTCTCTGGCTCACACATTCTTTCAAGAATCTTAGCCTCTTTGTACTTAGGATTAGCCTCGATGAATGGCATCAATGACTCTACTACCTCCTGAACTGCTTGGTGGAATGGTGCCTCGCCTGGATTCTTAGCGATCACCTTGTCCATGAATTCTTTTACTTTTGCATCCATTTTGAATTCTATTTTAAATTAAATTACTAGTATTATTTTTTCTATATTAGAAACTCACGTTATTATAATCTTACCTCACGTTTTATTCAAAAACAATGCAAATATACAAACTTATTCACTTACATAAAAAGTTTTTTTTCAGTTTTTTTAAGCAAAAAGTTTATTTTTCAAAATTTAATAAAAATTTTTGTCACAGAATACCTTTAAAAAAAATCATTTTGTCACTTCTCACCCCTCTTACTGGTTGTATTCTCCTCTACCCTCTTATAAACTGACACCCAATCGCCCTTTTTTAAGCGATTTTCTTCTTTTTCCCCTCTTTCTCTTACTTTATATCAGATGTATATTTATGCAATATTATGCATAAACTGTGCGTACCAAATATTGATACAAGCCTTCACAGGTGTCTTCCAACAAATCCATCACTCTCTCAAACCCTTCATTTCCACCATAATAGGGATCGGGCACACTCGTGGCCTCCGAATGTATGGCATACTCCGTCATCTTATGAATCTTACTCTCCTGCTCAATCGTGGCTGCTCGCTCCCTCAAATCATCCACATTGGAATCATCCATACCGATAATGATATCAAACTGCTCAAAGTCATACCCCTTCACTGGTCTGGATATGGAGGTTACATCATAACCTCGCTGAGCTGCGAAATAACGCATCCTGGCATCTGCTGGCTCCCCTTGATGATAACTAAGTATGCCTGCTGAATCTACATAGAACCGTTCATCGTTATGCTTCTTTAAAACAGACTTCATCACGGCCTCCGCTGCTGCCGAACGACAGATATTTCCCAGACATACAAACAATATGTTATACTTCTTTTGCTCCATCTGCTCTTCTTTGTGTGTTTTCACCAGTTCCTCTTTTCTTATTTCTATAGAATGGCTTCCTTCGTCTTTGCGAAGTGGCTCTCTTCTCCTCTCCTTCTCGTCTTCCTGCTTCCTTAGACTCGTTCTCTACGCGTCTCGTCTTCTCACTTCCCTCTTTCTCATTTCTTGGTGAATGGGATGCGGGACGTGCACTCTTATGACGATGATTTCCTCCTCTTCCTCTGCGATTTCCTCTTCCCTTGGGTTGTGGTGCATAGAGCGGTCCATCACCCAACTCCTCTGGCATAGACAACTTATCGATCACCTTATCCAAGAAGCGTTCCACCTTATAGAATCGATCTTGATCTTCTTCCGATATAAAGGTGATTCCTCTACCTTTACGATTGGCACGTGCTGTACGTCCGATTCTGTGTATATAATCCTCCACATCTCGTGGCACATCATAGTTAATCACCAACTCAATATCATCAATATCAATACCTCTTGAAACGATATCAGTGGCAACAAGCACCTTCACCTTTCCATTCTTGAAATCCAACAAAGCGGCATCTCGCTCCTCTTGTTCCAAATCTGAATGGATCTCCGCCACCTGTACTCCTTGTCGACGTAGCTGACGTGTCATCTCCTTCACCTTCAGTTTGGAAGAGGAAAAGACAATGGTTTTCAACGTCTCATCTTTCTTCAATATGGAAGTAAGCAAACGTAACTTCTGCGCTTCATAACAGACATAGGCTCCTTGTTCAATGCCATCGGCTGGTTTGGAGATGGCTATATTCACCATAGCGGGCTCATGCAGGATGGTCTCTGCCAACTTACGTATTTTAGGCGGCATTGTAGCCGAAAACATGATGGTCTGTCGCTTCTCTGGCAACTTCTTAACAATCTGAATTATATCATCATAAAAACCCATATCCAACATGCGGTCGGCTTCATCTAAAACGAAATAACTCACCTTCGAGAAGTCTACATTATCTAATGAAATATGTGAAATCAATCGTCCTGGTGTGG
This sequence comes from Paludibacteraceae bacterium, assembly GCA_017430235.1. Classification (GTDB taxonomy): domain Bacteria; phylum Bacteroidota; class Bacteroidia; order Bacteroidales; family Paludibacteraceae; genus UBA1181. The sequence goes on from JAFRNH010000021.1 coordinate 30,922, forward strand.
CAATCACGAAATCAGCCCCCATCTTCAATGCTCTCTTCTGCTGATCCCATGCTCCTGCATCATTTCCACCATATACAGCCACAGAGCTAACCGACAAGAAATATGAAAAGCCTTCCAACTGCTGATCAATCTGCTGCGCCAACTCACGTGTGGGGGCCATAATAATGGCATTCACTGCATCTTCATCATGCTTGTCCGTCAACATCTTATTCAACAACGGCAACAGGTAGGCAGCCGTCTTTCCTGTACCCGTCTGAGCACATGCTATAATATCCTTACCATCTAAAATCAAAGGGATTGCCTGTTCTTGCACAGGTGTCATATCTTGAAAATTCATTGCAGAAAGTCCTTCCATCAGACTTTGCTCTAAATTCAAATCATCAAATTTCATGTTTTTTACCTATTATTTCTTTGTTTAATGTTGGCGAATGCAATTCGCCAATACTGGAATGAGGCGAATGCAATTCGCCGATAGGATGCGAGGCGAATGCAATTCGCCGATACGGAATGGGGGCGAATTATATATGCCAACACATGGTATGGGCATTCACACGCATATGAAATTCAACCATGCGGTGCAAAATTACGAAAAATATTGGAAGAAAACTACATCGGATCTACATCGACATTGACAACAACATTTTTGTAGGCCTTCTGTGCCAATAATTCATTCGTCAATTCTTTCAGCAGTTCTTTTGCTCTATCGAAGGATGCTTGAGCTTCCACCTTCAACATGATTTTTTTCAGGTAATATGTCTGAATACGAGAAACCAACGGTTTATCTGGTCCATAGACTCTATCGCCAAAGACCTTTCTCATGCCATCGGCAAGGCAATTGGAGGCTCCTTCCAATACGCGTGGGTCTTTCGACTTCAAATAGACAAATATCAGTCGATAGTAAGGTGGATATTTATATTCATAACGTTCTATCATCTGCTGATGGAACATTCCCTGATAATCATTCTGCCGAACCATTTGCACAACGGGATGGTCGGGGGCTCCCGTTTGAAGCACTACAATGCCTCGATTGTTTTTCCTACCTGCACGTCCTGCCACCTGCGAAAACATCTGGAAGGAACGCTCGAACGAACGGAAATCAGGGAAGTTCAAGGTAGAATCGGCATTCATAATTCCTACCAAGCGAACTCGTTCAAAGTCCAATCCTTTGGAAATCATCTGCGTTCCAACTAGTATATCAATTTCTCCTTGTTCAAATTGGGAGATGATTCCTTCGTAGCTTTTACGTGATTTGGCAACATCCAAATCCAGACGTGCCACCTTCGCCTCTGGGAAGAGTTGTTCCACCTCATCTTCAATCTGCTCGGTACCCAAACCTACGGGCGATAAGGTGGGGTTACCACATGCCGGACAGGTATAGGGAACGGGTATTGAATAGCCACAATAGTGGCAGACCAACTGATTGGTATTCTTATGATACGACAAACTGATATCACAGTTCATGCAACGTGGTGCGGCAGAACAGGTGCGACACTCCATATAGGGGGAATAGCCTCGTCTGTTCTGAAACAGGATGATTTGCTCCTTTCGTTCCAAAGCCTTTCTCATTTGCGAAAGCAACAACGGAGTGAAATGCATCACCATCTCCTTCTTGCGCCTTGCCTCCTTAACGTCCGCCACAAGGATCTCTGGCATCTCAATGCCTTCGTAGCGCTCCATCAACTCCACAAAGCCATACTTTCCTTTCTGTGCATTCGTATAGGATTCGATAGAGGGGGTTGCCGACCCCAACAAAACGTTTCCATGCATGATATGTCCTAAAACAATAGCGGCATTACCTGCATGATAGCGCGGAGCTGGATCAAATTGCTTATAGGAGTTTTCATGCTCCTCATCCACAATCACCAATCCTAAATCTTTGAATGGCAAGAAGACGGATGAACGGACACCTAAGATTACCTTCACATCTGAATGGTCGTCTAACAGTCGCTTCCACACCTCCACTCGCTCTGCATCGGAGAACTTCGAATGGTAGACCAGCAAGCTGTTTCCTAACACGCGACGTAATCGATTGGTAATCTGAGTGGTTAGAGCAATCTCTGGCAATAGGAACAACACCTGCTTTCCTTGCTCCATCATGTGTTGTATCAAGTGAAGATAGATCTCCGTTTTTCCTGATGATGTGACACCATGCAACAGAACGGTTTGTTTCTCTGTAAACTGTTGCAAAATACTTTCATACACCCGTTGTTGAACTTCTGATAATGGGGAGAGGGGGTTCACCTCATTCACCTTAGCATTCAATCGTCCGACCTCTTTCTTATATACTTCAAGCACACCCTTCTTTTCAAGTGTGCTAAGAGCAGAGGTAGAATCGCATCGTTTCAGCAATTCTCTTTTGGAAACCTCCTGCAAATCTCGTTTCTGAAGGAACTGCGAAAGTTGCAGATAGGTCATTATCATCTGTTCCTGCTTAGGATATTTAGCAAGCGTATCGATAAGGGAGGAGAGTTGCTCCTCTTTATGATAGAATTCAGAAAGACGCACAAAGAAATCCATTTTAGGTTTATACTTCTCTTCAATGGATTCCGTAATCTCAACCGCACCCATTTCCATCATACGTTTTACGAGAGGCAAGACATTCTTCATATCCATTGCCTTGTTCAGTTCGCTAATGGGAACCGACTTCTTACCCAACAAGTCCAACAAGAGTTGTTCTCTATCCTTCAATGGCGAAGAGGCCTCAAAATCAGGTACGGCAGATATAATCGTTTCACTCTCCATCTTAAGTCCGGACGGCAGCGCTGCCTTGAAGACTTCACCCAACGTACATTGATAGTACTTGGCAATCCACTCCCATAGTTTCAGTTGTTGTGGACGAACAATGCTTTGAGAGTCCAGAAGGGCAATCACCTCTTTCACCTCAAAGCCCTCTGGCTCTGTAAAATGAACGTTATAGATCAGCGCCGTATAGAATTTACTTTTCTGAAACGGCACAATCACACGTGCACCCACCTTAGCTTCCGACTGTAGTTCTTCTGGCATTCTATACGTATAGGTATTTGCCAAAGCCAATGGTAATATGACGTCGATGTACATTTGCATGAGGGAAACGTTCGATGATGGATTGATATGTTTTAAATTTTAAAAAAGAGGACCCAGCTATAGCAGAGTCCTCTTTGCTTTATTGGTTTTGGTTTGGATTAACCAACAATCTTCTTATATAGATTACGCATATTGACCGCATCACCAATAATCTTATGTAGATCTTCGATTTTCACACGGTCTTGCTCCATTGTGTCACGATAACGCAATGTTACAGTGTTATCGGTCAAAGTCTGATGATCGACAGTCACACAGAAAGGTGTTCCGATAGCATCTTGACGACGATAACGTTTTCCGATGGTATCTTTCTCCTCATAAGCGCACTTGTAATCGAACTTCAACTCGTTCATGATTTCAGCTGCCTTCTCAGGGAGACCATCTTTCTTCAACAATGGAAGGATAGCACACTTAACAGGAGCTAATGCAGGAGGCAAAGTCAAGACAACACGTTTGTCGCCACCTTCAAGAGCCTCTTCCTTGTAAGAGCCAGCCATAACAGAGAGGAACATACGGTCCACACCGATGGAAGTCTCGATAACATAAGGAATGTAAGATTTGTTCTCTTCTGGATCAAAGTATTCCAATTTCTTCTTAGAGAACTCACCATGACGAGACAAATCCCAGTTGGTACGAGAGTGAATACCCTCAACCTCTTTGAATCCGAATGGCATTTGGAATTCGATATCAGTAGCTGCATTAGCATAGTGAGCCAACTTATCATGGTCGTGGAAACGATATTTCTGGTCGCCCAAGCCTAATGACTTATGCCATTTCATACGGAACTCTTTCCAGTGCTTGAACCACTCCATTTCCGTACCTGGTTTGCAGAAGAACTGCATCTCCATTTGCTCGAACTCACGCATACGGAAGATAAACTGACGAGCAACGATCTCATTACGGAAAGCCTTACCAATCTGAGCGATACCAAAAGGAATTTTCATACGACCCGTTTTTTGCACGTTCAAGAAGTTAGTAAAGATACCCTGACAAGTCTCAGGACGAAGATAGATGGTAGTAGTGCTATCTGCAGTAGAACCAACCTCTGTCTTAAACATCAAGTTAAATTGCTTAACATCTGTCCAGTTCTTTGTTCCACTAATAGGACATACGATATCCTCATCCAAGATGATCTGTTTCAGTTCATCCAAATTATTATCGTTCAATGCTTTTGCAAAACGAGCATGAAGAGCGTCACGTTTCTCAATGTGTTCCAACACACGAGGGTTGGTGCTTTTAAACTTCTCCTCATCAAAGGCGTCTCCAAACTTCTTGGCAGCTTTTCCACCTCTTTGTTAATCTTGTCATCATACTTGGCAATCTGATCTTCAATCAACACATCAGCACGATAACGTTTCTTTGAATCACGGTTGTCAATCAACGGATCATTGAACGCATCTACGTGTCCGGAAGCCTTCCATGTAGTAGGGTCCATGAAAATTGCCGCATCAATTCCGACAATATTCTGGTGCAACAGTGTCATACTATCCCACCAAAATTTCTTAATATTATTCTTCAACTCGACACCATTCTGACCATAGTCATATACAGCGCCTAAACCACCATAGATCTCACTTGAAGGGAATACAAAACCATACTCTTTACAGTGAGACACTAACTGTTTAAAAACATCTTCTTGAGAAGCCATATCTATTTTTATATTATTTATTTATTTTCTTTGTTTTAGCTATTGCCAAATCGAGCGCAAAATTAGTTTTTTTTCTCATAAAACATAATTTATGTACGGAAGGATTATTTTACAATCACTTTATTCGTCTTCTCTTGCCCGTTCACCAAAAATCTGACCACATAAACACCTTGTTTGCATGGCAGAGAAAGGATGGATCTCTTCTCCTTTGTCATGCGATGCACGCATACGCCATTCACGTCATACACGCATATATCCATGCTGTTTTCCGCCAGATTATAGATCTTTATGTTGTTTCGTTCACCAAAGACATAAGACATGGCATCCACATTCTGCTCTGTCACCTCCGATTCCTCTCCTGTTGCATTATATGTGTATGGGAATGCCAACACACGCCATTCGCGATGGGCATTCTCGCCTGTTACGCCCGCTTCCCAAACACCCACACTTGTGCCCGATGCGGTATTAACACCTTCCAAATCAAACAACTTACCATTTGAGGCAGATATCACTTTGAAACAACAATCATCCAACGCCTCAA
>JAFRNH010000005.1 GCA_017430235.1 Paludibacteraceae bacterium
CTCGACCTCGACATGGTGGAATGGTTGGAGGATTACCTGCGAAAATCACGCATGGCTCTCTTGATGGTCACACACGACAGATATTTCCTCGACCGTGTTTGCAGCGACATCCTCGAATTGGATCAGGAGCAACTCTTCTCCTACAAAGGAAACTACTCCTACTTCCTCGAAAAAAAACAGGAACGCCAGGATGTGCAAAATGCCGAACTTGCCCGTGCCAACAACCTATTCAGAAAAGAACTGGACTGGATGAGACGACAACCGCAAGCTCGCGCCGGAAAGGCTCAATACAGAATCGATGCGTTTCATGAACTGGAAAAGAAAGTGAAAGCTCGCCGTGAATCTGGTACCGTACAATTAGACGTGAAGGCAAGCTATATCGGAAGCAAAATATTCGAGGCTCAATATGTCTCTAAGAGTTATGGCGACCTCAAAATACTGGACAACTTCTATTACAATTTTAGTCGGTATGAAAAATTAGGTATCGTCGGAAACAATGGAACGGGGAAATCCACATTTGTAAAGATGTTGGTTGGGGAGGAAAAGCCAGATAGTGGTAGCTTTGACATCGGTGAAACCGTCAATTTTGGATATTACAGTCAGACGGGTATGAAGTTTGACGAGGGCATGAAGGTGATCGATGCCGTGAAGCAATATGCCGAAATGATTCACTTAGGAGATGGACGCAAACTGAGTGCATCTCAATTTTTGCAATATTTTCTATTTACACCTGAAACTCAACAGAAATATATCGCTAAACTGAGTGGAGGCGAACGCAGACGACTCTACCTCTGTACGGTATTGATGAAAAGTCCCAACTTTTTGGTGCTCGACGAGCCCACCAACGATCTGGATATCGTCACCCTGAACGTGTTGGAAGAGTATCTGCAATCGTTTAAAGGATGCGTCATTGTCATCTCGCACGACCGTTATTTCATGGACAAGGTGGTGGATCACCTGTTTGTCTTTCATGGAAATGCTGTCATTCAGGATTTCCCTGGCAACTACACCAGTTACCGCGAGTGGAGAGAGATGAAAGCCTATTTCGAACAACAAGAAAAAGAGACTCAGCAGAAACCAAAAAACAACGTTTCCACCGAGAAACCAGAGAAGGAAAGACCACGCAGAATGAGTTTCAAAGAGAAGAAAGAATTCGAAGACTTGACCACCGAGATAGCACAACTGGAGGAGGAAAAGAAAGCCCTTGAGGAAGCTCTTTCCTCTGGTGCACTGCAAGGCGACGAACTACTTCAAAAATCCAACCGAATAGGTGAGGTGATGGCGACATTGGAAGAGAAAGAGATGCGATGGTTAGAATTAAGTGAACTGGCATAAAACAACAATACAATGAAAAAAATAGATTTAGAGGAACTTATTCCGGGCGGGGAGAAATATGAGTCAAGTCAATATTTACGACCAACATATGTTCGTATTTGTCATGAACACTATATCCTATTGTTTCCCGATGGATTTGGCATTTACCACAAGGATAACATTCAATATCCTCGTCACTATGTGTTGAAAGACTTGGAAATGACATACCTAGATATTCATACTAAATATAGTTATAAAAGAGGCTCAAATTTGAACCCTAACCAACCTATACAGAATGATCTATGCAACCCAGAGTTCTGTTCTGTCGACTATACAGAACCGAACATCATATTAGTGATCCTTGTATCCAATAAGTTCATTCGAATAGTTTATGATACCAAAAGGAAGAAAATCATACATAGCTACATTCTTAGTTATTTTTACGAAACAGATTATAAAATAAATAGGAAGGGAATCATTGCGTATCCATCGGGTTTTGGCATTGAAATATCAGATTTCGAAGGACATAAAATTGACACGTTTAAAATTCCAAATAATCAAGGTTCTATAGAACTTCCATCGAGAAATGAATTTGGAATCGATAAATTGCTATTTTGGTCGCCTGACGCTCAAAAAATCGCCTTTTATCTCACAAATGATAGAGAGGTATCTCACTTCCCTGTCGGGGATCTAGCACAACAAAACGTGACCTATCCTTTTGCCGGTGAGAAGAGTGAAACCGTCACAATTGGAATCATCGACACAGTAACAAAAAAAGTCGCTTTCATCGACTGTAAACAAGACCCTGTTATACAAGAGGCACAGCAAACCATTTGTCATGACAACTCTTACTTGACGGGGATAACATGGTCGCCCGACTCAAATCATATCCTGCTTTTCGAATTAGAGAGAAGTCAGAAATACTACCAAGCAAAGAAATATTCGGCTGAAACAGGAGACTTTGAAGAGTTCTTATTCGACGAGGCATCTCCTACCTATGTTGAGCCAGAATATCCGTTTTATTTCATCAACGAACATCAGTTTGTATATCTTTCACAAGCAACAGGACATAACCATTTATATAGTTACGACCTAACAACAAAAGAGAGGCAGCAAATCACCTCAGGCGATTGGGATATCAACGGTGTATACGTCGTAAAAAAGAATTTGTTTTATTATAGTAGTTCCCAACGGAACCGTATCGGGAATGACATCTATTCATTTGACTTTACCACGCAAACGAGTACGCTTATCTCTCAAGAGATAGGGACACATCAATATTCCATTGATAGAAAATCCGGCCTATGGCTGGATCAATACTCAAGTATGCAGAATCCAGGTCACTTGAATTTCAATAACCACATCATTCCTTTGCATTGTTCTCATAAACGGAAAAATCTTCCTTATTCAATCGAGGTGGACACTATTTCAATCGACAATGACCCTATCTATTACAAAGCCATTTTACCTAAGAAAATAACAGAAAAGAAAAAATATCCAGTTGTGTTTTATATTTACGGAGGACCACACGTTCAACTTATACACGACGAATGGGGAAGTAGCACCAAAGGATTTGAGGAGATGATGGCACAAGAAGGATATTTTGTGTTTATGATTGATCCCCATGGCTCAGCGAAAAGAGGTAGGGCATTTGAAGAAAAGATATATCAGAACATCAATGTTCCACAGGTGGCCGACTATGACCGATTCATAGATTGGTTGCTAGAAGAAAGTCCGTATAAAGAGCATATCAATCCTAAAAAAATGGCCATATACGGATGGAGTTTTGGTGGTTATATGACAATTTCTATGCTATTGAACAGTCGTCACACCTTCCAGATAGGCGTAGCCGGTGGAGCTGTGGTCGATTGGCGAATGTATGAGGTCATGTACACCGAACGATACATGGGCATTCGAAATGCTGAAACAGAAGCGATTTACAAGAAGTTTGATATGAAAGAGCACATTCACAAGCTCAAGACGCCGTTATACCTAATACACTGCGACAGTGACACCACTGTTCTGTGGCGACACACCCTATCGTTATTGAAAAAAGCCAACAGTATAAAAAATCTATGTACACTGATAGATTATTATGTATTCCCCGGACACGAACACAATGTACGAGGAAGAGAACGTGTCGCCTTGATGGCGAAGGTGAAGGGGGTGATTGAGAGGTATGTATAAAACGGTGGTATGCCGGCCGGCTGTAGAGACGCAATGCATTGCGTCTCTACCAACGGAAACGCACCGCATTGCGTTCCTACGCAGGACAATTTTTCCCCTCAATCCAAAAACCTGGCATCGATTGTGCGTGGAATAAAAATCGGAACCACCGTATATACACGAAAAAACAACATCCCGTTTGCATGGCAGGCACGATTCCATGATCGTATCATTCGTAACCAAAACGAATTGAATCGTATTGCAAAATATATCGAAAACAATGTGGCACAATGGGAATATGATGAATTGAATCGGGAAACATTACATAGAACGTAAGATCCAGCGGGTACGCCGGCCGTAGAGACGCAATGCATTGCGTCTCTACCTGCGCAAATGCAAAATCCTGCATTCCCGTTCGGACAGACGCAATGCATTGCGTCTCTATCAATAATCATCATCCCCAAAATCTGTTATGAGAAGCGGTGCGCCACCACTGATGGTATAATAGGCGGTGATTAATAGAATAATAAACGTTGTATACCGCATAAAATTTCATGTGCAGAAGAATTTTTTATAATTTTTTAAAAAAAATCATTAAATTATTTTGTGGGGTAAGAAATAATTTGCACCTTTGTAACGCAAACAAAACAGGTAGATTTTTTCATAGTTAAGGTTTAGATTGATTAAGGGACGTTGTGAAACGTCCCTTAATTTTTTTATTCCATAGGAAAGATGGAATAAAAAGGAGGTATGACGCTCCATTTTTTGGTAACAAAAATTCTTATTATTCTCTAAATTAGTTATTTTTGCAGTTATGGAGCAAATGATAGAGAAAATAGCATCGAACTTGCCAATAACAGATCCGATTATGATCTTTTCATTGGTATTGTTTGTTATTCTGATTACTCCGCTCGTTTTAGACAAGATACGTATTCCACACATTATCGGATTAATAGCCTCTGGTGTCATTTTAGGAGAGAATGGATTGGGTGTGTTGAAGAGGGATGTCAGTTTCGAGTTGTTCGGAGCGGTGGGAGTACTATATATTATGTTCTTGGCAGGATTGCAGATAGACTTGTCGGATTTCAAGAAGAACATGAAGAAGAGCGTCTTTTTTGGTTTGCTCACCTTTCTCATTCCGATGGTACTGGGCTATTTCAGCAGTTATTACCTATTAGACCATTTATTTGCAAAACTATATCCGGAAAGTACGATTTCCGTTATGAGCAAAGGTTTCTCGCTGAATGGTTACATCACATTAGCCTCTCTTATGATTGCGAGCATGTATGCCTCGCACACGCTTATTGCTTATCCTATAGTGGGTCGATATGGTGTCACCAAAAACTCCTCCGTCAACATCACCATCGGTGGAACGATGATCACCACGACCTTGGCTCTCCTCATCCTTGCCATCATCGTTGCGTTATGCAATGGGGATATGGGTAACAAATATTGGATTCGGTTTGCTATATCCATTGTTGTTTTCGGTATTATCATAGGATTTGTGTATCCCAAGATAGCCGACCGCTTTTTCAAGCATCATGACGATAGTATCTTACAGTACATCTTTGTGCTTGCAATGGTCTTCTTAGGTGGATATATGGCGAAACTGGCAGATTTGGAACCTATCATCGGAGCCTTCCTTGTTGGATTAGCTTTCAACAGAAGAATCCCTAAGATTTCTCCTTTGATGAACCGATTGGATTTCGTAGGAAATGCCCTTTTCATCCCGTTTTTCCTAATTGGTGTGGGTATGTTAATCGACCTGCGTCACGTCTTCACCAGTCTTGACACATTGATTGTGGCCTTGGTGATGAGTGCTGTCGCCTCTCTATCCAAATACATAGCAGCGATCACCACACAGAAAACATTCCGGATGACAAAGGAAGAGGGATTGATGATATTCGGATTAAGTAACGCACAGGCGGCGGCCACATTGGCAGCTGTGATGATTGGTTATAACATTATCATTGGCGAGACCACTACGGGCGAGAGCATCCGACTCTTGAATGACGATGTCTTGAATGGTACGATCGTGATGATCTTAGTGACTTGCACCATCTCGTCATTCGCCACAGAAAAAGCCGCTAAGAAATTGGTACGATTGGAAGATCAATTGGAAGAGAAGATGACAGAAGAGAAGTTGGTCGACAGGATTCTTGTTCCACTCTACAATCCTGACACCTTGAGAAGTTTGATGGAGCTTGCCATCCTACTGAAGGTGGACAAGAGTAAGGAACCGCTCTATGCCCTGACCATCGCCAATAAAAACGCAGCTCACCTCACATCCGAAGAGAAAGCTAAGAAACTATTGGAGAAAGCGGCTAAAATTGCCTCTGCCACCGACAATTCCGTTCGAATGCTCACACGTTATGACGTGAATGTGACCAGTGGTATCATCCAAACAATCAGAGAGAATCAGATCACGGAGGTGGTCATCGGTTTGCACCATAAATCGAACTTCACAGACTCTTTCTTGGGAGACAAGACGGATAATCTGCTGAAGGCGACCAACCAGATGACACTTATCTACCATTGCATACAGCCTGTCAGCACCATCAAGCGATTGGTGATCGCTGTGCCTCCGAAAGCAGAGTTTGAGGTGGGATTTGTGAAATGGTACGACCGTATGAAAAATATCTGCAAACAAATCGGCGCGAAAGCATGCTTCTATGCCCATTCCGAGACATTGGAACAGATTCGCACACTCGCAAAAAGAAATAAATTCGGCGTGGAAACAGAATTTTGTGAGTTGGACGATTGGGAAGACTTCCTTGTCCTGACAAGAGTCGTTACTTCGAATGACCTATTTGTGGTGGTTTCTTCCAGAAAGACAGCCATCTCTTACGACCCTCTGTTTGACAAACTTCCAAATCATCTGTCAAAATACTTTGCCAAGAATAGTTATATTATATTATATCCGGATCAGTTCGACGAGAATGCAACGGACAAATACATCGTTTAACAAAATATTATGAGTCAGTTTTCAAAAACATCATTATTTTATTCCATCATGAGGGTTTATTCCAACTTCATATACAAAAGATGGTTTAAATCAATTGAAATCAACGGAGACGTGAACATACCTGAAGAGGGACCTCTAATTTTTGCACCGAATCACCAGAACGCATTTATCGATGCAATGGCATTGCTCTCCTCCTCACCTAAACCTATCGTTTTCTGGGTTCGTGCCGATATATTCAGTAATAAAACAATCGGAAGCATTTTACGTTCCCTCAAGATGATGCCAGCCTATAGAATGAGAAATGGCTACAGCAATCTGAAAAAAAATCAAGAATCCATCTGCAACTCCGATGATGTTTTGCTTCATAATCAATTCTTATGCCTTATGCCAGAAGGTGGGCAAGAAGAACGCAGAACATTGCGTCCTCTGGTTAAGGGAATCTTCAGAAGCGCCTTCTCTGCTCAAGAAAAGATAACTGATAAAAATAAATGGGTGAAGATTATCCCTGTTGGTATTGACTATGGTCATTACGACAAGAGCGGACGACACCTCATCGTCAATTTTGGTAAACCGATTAGCATAAAAGACTATGCTCAACTGCATGAAGAAAATGCACCAGTCGCTTTGAACAAAATCAAAGAGGAATTGGCTCAAAAGATTGAGCCTCTTATGCTAAACATAAAATCAACAGATCATTACGATACATTCTATACCGCTGCTTATCTTTATAATCAATCTATGTTGAATCGAATGGAATTACCTGATAACGAGACTTCGAGATTGGTTGCCCGTCAGAAAATCGTCCAGATTTTGGAAAAGGCAGAAGCAGATGAGAGATGTACCGAACAGATTCAACAATTGGAAGATCAATGTCAGAAATGGAGCGAAGATCATCCAGATGTTAGTTTCAGTGCAAAAGTACAAGAACATGGTAATGGATTTGATGTCAATTTGTTGGTCGACATTCTATATCTTATAATTACCAGTTTTCTATTCGTATATGCAATAATTTTCAATGGAATAGGATTTGCTATTTGTAAGCTTCTTGGTAAGAAAGTGCGTGGTTCGGGATTCGAATCGTCTGTTAAATTCGGTGCAGCAGGTATTCTGATGCCAATCATTTACATCATTGAAACAGTTCTTGCCGCATTTTATTTCAAAGACGTTACCCATACAATCGCCTTCTTCTTCACTCTGCCAATTTCATTCTTCTTCATGCAACGTTACAGATGGAGATTCCAATACGTGAAAGAACGTCTGCGCAACATGAGTAAGAAATCGCCTTATCCATCTTCGGTTTCAACTATCATGCAGCAAATTATTTCAACAATAGGTTTATAATGTCATGGCAAGTGCAGCAGATATAAAAGATGAATTGTTTGCAGCAGCAATCCCTGGTAAAAGGGAGGTTTTATCCTCCTTTTTCAAGACGGGGGAGGGACAATATGGAGAGGGAGACCTATTTATTGGTGTAACCGTTCCCCAGCAAAGAGCGATTGTCAAACAGTTTGCCCCACTTTCCTTAGATGAAATCTCTATCTTATTAGCTAGCGAGTTTCACGAATGTCGGATGACTGGACTGCTCTTCTTAGTGGATCTTTTTAAAAAGAACAAAAAGAATGAATCCGTTCAGAAAGAGGTGTTTGATTTCTATCTGAGCTACACACATGCGATAAACAACTGGGATTTGGTGGATTTGTCTGCTCCGCAAATTGTTGGCGATTATCTCTTGAATCGAGATCGTTCGGTGTTGCACAAGCTATCAGAAAGTGCAAATATGTGGGAGCGAAGAATAGCCATCGTCTCTACTTATACTTTTATAAAAAAGTGCGATTTCACCGATACATTTAAGATTTGTGACACCTTGATTTCTGACAAAGAAGATTTGCTTAATAAAGCAACCGGTTGGATGTTGAGGGAGGTTGGAAAGCAGGATTTTGATGCAGAGTTTGCCTACTTAAAGAAGAGATATAAGAAGATGAGCAGGACCTCTCTGCGTTACGCCATAGAGAAATTCGAGCCAGAGATGAGAAGCGATTTTCTAAAAGGATTAATATGATGGATAACTTCGATATACGAAATAGTGCCAGCGAGAAGGAGAAGGAGTTTGAAAACGCCCTTCGACCTCTCTCTTTTGATGATTTTGCGGGACAGACGAAAATCATTGAGAACCTTCGCATCTTCGTACAAGCTGCCAAGATGAGAGGGGAATCACTCGATCATATCCTATTCCATGGACCTCCGGGACTTGGAAAAACAACTCTTTCCAACATCATTGCCAACGAGCTTGGTGTGGGCTTCAAAATCACCTCCGGACCTGTCCTAGACAAGCCTGGTGATTTGGCAGGATTACTCACTAATCTTGAACCCCATGATGTCCTTTTCATCGATGAAATCCATCGTTTATCACCCGTGGTGGAGGAGTATCTCTACTCTGCCATGGAGGATTATCGGATAGACATCATGATAGACAAAGGACCCAACGCACGTTCCATTCAAATCGATTTGAATCCATTCACGCTTGTAGGTGCTACCACTCGAAGCGGGTTGCTGACCAGTCCGCTGCGAGCACGTTTTGGTATCAACTGTCACCTAGAGTATTATGATATAGATGTATTGAAGGACATCATCATACGGTCAGCCACCCTTTTGAATGCTCCATGTGAGAGAGAGGCTGCCATTGAGATTGCCAGACGAAGCAGAGGGACACCACGTATCGCCAACGCCTTGCTCCGTCGAGTAAGAGACTTTGCCCAAGTGAAAGGAGATGGAACCATCGATGTGAAGATAACAAAATATGCGTTGGAAGCGTTGAATATTGACACATACGGATTAGACGAAATCGACAATAAGCTACTAAATCTAATCATCGACAAGTTCAATGGTGGACCAGTCGGACTCACCACCATTGCCACCGCATTGGGCGAAGATGCTGGCACCGTAGAAGATGTGTATGAGCCATATCTAATCAAAGAGGGTTTCTTGAAACGTACTCCACGAGGACGTGAGGTGACAGACCTCGCCTACAAACATCTTGGCAAACTGAAGTTCAATCAAATGGGGTCGTTGTTTGATTAAAAGAGATAATACTGAGAACACTTCATAATTAAATAATTAAAAAATGAATACAAGAAATCCTCTATATATCATTTGGTTGTTTCTATGTATAATTATTTCACCCTATGTCAGAGGAGAAAAGATAAATGAAAAGGAATGGGATATTAAAATTGAGGCTGACACAATCGCTCAATTAGAAAAAAACTACAAAATAGACTATTTCTGTGAGGATACCAGTTCCTTCCTAAATGTCATCTCTGTTCAACATGATTGGAACAATGATGATTATACCGTAGAAGGTCCTTCTCATTCCAACAGTTATAATATATCTATTCTCGACGGAAAACGTATTAACAATTGCGTAACAATCTATCGATATACATTAAAATTTAAGAGAGAAGGTATATATCCCATACCACCCGTCAAATTTAAATTAGCAAATGGTAAACAACTGACTTCCGATTCGATTATTGTTCGGGTAAAGAGCCAGTCATCCACAAAAACTACCCAAGACAAGAATAAAGATGAAAAGAGATGTAATATTAGAATTAAGGCTGATAGAATAGCTCCATTAGAAGAAAAATACAGAATAAACTACATCTGTGAAAATACCGATTCCTTCCCAGATATCATCTCTATTCAACATGATTGGAAAAAAGATGATTATACTATAGAAGGTCCATTTAGTTCCAAAAGTTCTAAAACGAACATTAGCGACGGAAAACGTTATTCCACTTACGAAACAAACTATCTATATATATTAAAATTTAAAAAAGAGGGAGCTTATTCCATACCACCCATCACGATTAAATTAGCAAATGGTGAACAACTGAGTTCCAAATCAATCAATGTTCAGGTAAAGAAGCAATCATCCATAAAAACCACCCAAGACAAGAATAAAGATCTTTCCATAATCGCTGAATTAAAAACCAACGAAACAGAAGTAGCCATAGGAGATAGCATAGAGTGTGATCTAGTCGCATATATAGACGAAGAATCTTATGTGAATGGAATAATTAAAGATTGTTCTATGTTTATTACCAATGCATATTATCATGAACAACATCTTATGGAAGGACATATGTATGAAAAAGTATCATATAATGGGTCTAAAATGGATTCTTATCTACTAAAAAGATATATCGTTGTTCCATTGCAACCTGGCAAATTGACTATAGAACCAATATCCATCGGTATAAGATATAATCAGCCTCAAAAAAGAAAAAACAATGTGGCTTTCATTCCCTCTTTTCTTTTACCCTCAGAGGAAAAAGACACTATAATAACAACAAAAGCTGTCGAAATAAAAGTTTCAAACAAACGATTACCCACAAAGGAAAACACGTTAGACATCTCTAATCATCCACATAAATTAGGACTTATCATTGATTATTCAGGAAGCCTTTCCAAAAAAATTGACACGCTTTCTGAGAGTTTCCTTGAATTAGAAAAAATAGTTGTTGATGAATTGAAAAATAAATTGACAGACTACTCTACGACGATATTTGCAGGGAAACCTCACTATCCTACCGACCAGGAAATAGGAGAAATTCCCAACGTAAATCCATCGGAAAGCAATAATGGATCTGCTGTTTACGACGCAATCATAGCAAGTGCTTTACGTGAAGGTGCTTTAACCTCCAAACAAAATTTCTCCATCATATTACTCACTGATGGGGATGACAATGGAAGCCACATCAGTGAATCCTACCTTATCAACCTCCTATTGAAAAATAAAATAAGAGTTGATATCATTGCCTTGGGTAGTCAAAAAGAGAATGTTTTTTTCAAGTCTGAAGATGAAAAATATTACACAGAGATGAAAAATCAACAAGACTTGGAGCCACTGAAAAGAATAGCAAAAGCCACTAACGGTATATTTATCATGATAGAAAACAAAGAGCAGATTTCTAATGCCATTCAAGATCTTATGCAAAAGTTGCAAAAAGATGAATCGCCTAATTTAAAACCTGACAAGAGTTTTAACCCTAAGCAGGAGATGCTCTATAAATTCTATGAAAAGATAATTTCAGAATCAAAAAGCGACTTCTAGAAACAAATCATCCCAAAGATGTCCCATGAAACCACTAAAAATACTTGTCACATACAACTTATCTAGGTATTGTTCTCCCGATATCGCTGGAGGATGTGATCTTATATTCCCCACAGGGAAAACTTTCTCCAAAGAGGAGATAATGGGGAAAATAGGCGACTGCGACGCACTGCTCTCTATGTTTAATCTGCCAATAGACAAAGAGATTATTGATGCAGGAAAGAGTCTGAAAATCATCTCCAACTTTGGTGTTGGATTCAACAATATTGATATCAAGTATGCTCAATCGAAAGGTATTGCGGTCTGTAATACCCCCGACCCTGTTATTGAACCCACCGCCGAACTGGCTTTTGCTCTGATGTCTGACCTCTCCAGAAGGGTGAGCGAGTGCAATCGGAAACTGCAATACAAAGAGCCCATCCAATGGGGTGTCATGGAGAACCTTGGAACAGGTCTCTATAACAAGACTTTGGGAATCATCGGCATGGGACGCATCGGTCAGGCCGTAGCCAGAAGAGCCAATGCCGCTGGTATGAAGATTCAGTACTACAACCGACACAAACTTGACGCTTCTATCGAGCAATTATACAATGCACAATACGTTACTTTTGAGGAGATACTCAAAACTTCCGATTATATATCACTACATACCCCATTGGATGATAGTACTTATCATTTGCTCGATGAAAAGGCGCTTTCATTCGCCAAGAAGGGAGTCTTCATCATCAACACTGCCAGAGGGCCAGTCATCGATGAAGAGGCCATGGTCCAATATTTGGAGAACGGTCATATCGGAGGTGTAGGTTTAGACGTGTTTGAAAAAGAGCCAACTATACATGAAGGATTAAAGGGGAAAGACAATGTTGTCATTGTCCCTCACATTGGAACAGCCACACACGAAGCACGAAAGGCGATGTTTCAATATGCCATGCAGAATATTCAACTCTTTTTCGAGGGTAAAAATCCACTAAGCAGGATTGTTTAACCCTCCATTTGGGCGTTATTAACGTCCCCACTCATTCATGAAACGCCCTATTTTATAGGGGGTTCAGTCTCTCTTTACCACAATTTAACATTTTTTATCGCACAAGTATTGTTTTTTACAAGAAAAAGCAATACCTTTGCAACGCAATTCAAAAATGAATTGGCTATATGCGGAGTGGAGCAGTTGGCAGCTCGTTGGGCTCATAACCCAAAGGTCGTCTGTTCGAGTCAGGCCTCCGCAACATAGAAAAACAAAAAAGATGACTGGTTTTCAGTCATCTTTTTTTATTCCCTTTACGCATAAGAAAACTTTATGTACCAAACTGACCTATCATCAGTTTGGTACCGTTTCATCGAAAATCATTTCACTAAACCAGCAAAGATAATTGGATCCGTATATTCTGCCGGACAGACATTTTCGGTGGATATTGGACGTACAATGTAGGTATACTTTGAACCGATAGTCACATTCTTATCTTCAAATGACAATGCATTTCCTGCGACAGAAGCGATAGGAACCATTCGTCCATCATCTTTTTTCCGATAGATGGCGTATCGTTTGATCTCTTTGCTTTTACACTCCCAATGAACGGAAATTTCATCTAAATCTTTTTATTTTCACGCATCAACAACAAATTGTTGATGAAAATGGACGAATGCTATTCGATAAAAGGGGCAAATGCTTCGTAAAAAGGGCGAATGCTATTCGTAAAAGGGGCGAATGCTATTCGTAAAAGGGCGAATGCTATTCGCCCGTACGTACGCTTTTATCGCTATATGAAACATTTTTCCCCCTTTTTTGAACAATTATTCTACGTTGTTGTGTTTCGTTATGCCCTATCTTTGCCATGTAAACGGAAAAAAAATATATTTTCGTTCTCAGGAAACATTTATACTTTAAAATAGTAACCACAATCACTCTGTGAAGAGTTAGTTGTGGTTTTTTTTGTAGCTACTAATTTACCATCACCACAATACTATCAAAATCTGTAAAATTTAGTATTTTTGCACTAAATTAGGAGAAGTTATGAATTTCAAGTTCGATGTTATCGTTATTGGAGCTGGACATGCAGGCTGTGAAGCGGCTGCAGCTGCAGCAAACCTTGGATCAAAGACTCTTTTGATCACAATGGATATGCATAAGATTGCACAAATGAGTTGCAACCCCGCCATTGGTGGAATCGCCAAAGGGCAAATCGTTAGAGAAATAGATGCTCTGGGTGGTTATACGGGTATCATTACCGACCTCACCGCTATCCAATACCGAATGCTGAACCGTTCTAAAGGTCCCGCTATGTGGAGTCCACGCTCCCAAGCCGACCGCCAAAAATTCAGCGAGAAATGGCGAAACACCCTCGAAAACCTGCCTAACCTCAGTATGTGGCAAGACTCCGCCATCCAATTTGTTATGGATGGGAAAAAAGTCACTGGCGTTAAAACAGCCATGGGCGCAACTTTCGAAGCTAACGCTGTTGTCGTTACGGCTGGTACGTTCCTCTCGGGACTGATCCATTGTGGAAAGACTCAAATCCATGCCGGCCGAATCTCAGAACCTGCCTCCTACGGACTGACCGAACAATTGAAAGAACTGGGCGTCAATACCAACAGAATGAAAACGGGTACCCCCGTTCGTATTGATGGCCGAACCATCGATTTCTCCGTCATGACAATGCAAGATGGAGAGGATGATTTTCATAAATTCTCTTTCCTCGATTTTAAACCAAGACCCCTTCAACAGAAGAGCTGCTTCATTACTTACACCAACGAAGAGACTCATAGAATTCTGCGCGAAGGATTACCTGATTCTCCCCTTTTCAACGGACAAATTAAGAGTATCGGTCCGCGCTACTGTCCAAGTATCGAGACCAAAATCGTCACCTTTGCCGACAAGGAGAGACATCAACTCTTTTTGGAACCTGAGGGCGAAACAACACAAGAATATTACTTGAACGGTTTCTCCTCCTCACTCCCACTCGACATTCAAGTAAAGGCGCTAAAAACAATCAAAGGTTTGGAAAACGCCAACATATACCGCCCTGGCTACGCCATCGAATACGACTACTTCGATCCTACCCAACTAAAACATACACTTGAATCGAAAGTCGTTGAAAATCTGTTCTTTGCCGGACAAGTCAATGGTACCACAGGCTACGAGGAAGCCGCCGGACAAGGTATCATCGCCGGTATCAACGCACATCAGAAATGCTGCGGTGGCAAAGAATTCATCCTTAGACGTGACGAAGCTTATATCGGCGTACTGATCGACGACCTCGTCACCAAAGGAGTGGACGAACCCTACAGAATGTTCACCTCACGTGCAGAATATCGTATTCTGCTCCGTCAAGACGATGCCGACAAACGTCTAACCCCTAAAGCTTACGAACTCGGATTGGCCACTAAAGAGCGTTATGACCTCTTCAGAAAAAAAGAGGAGGAAATTCAAAAATTATCCGATTTCATCGAAAACTATTCGATAAAAACAAGCTATATCAATGACTTCCTAACACAGCATGGAACAAGTGAACTAAAAAATGGTTGCAAACTAGTCGACCTCGTTATGCGACCACAACTAACCATCGACCTGCTGAAAGAAGGAATACCCGCACTGAAAAAAGAAATAGAAAAGATAACCTCCATACGAGACGAGATAGTCGAAGCTACGGAAATCAATATCAAATATAAAGGTTACATAGAGCGTGAAACATTAATAGCCAATAAGTTACATAGATTGGAGAACATCAAAATCAAAGGAAAATTTGATTATTCAACCTTGCATTCACTCTCTACGGAAGCACGACAAAAGTTGGAGCGTATCAACCCCGAAACCATCGGACAAGCTAGTAGAATACCAGGTATCTCGCCAAGCGACATCAATATTCTTCTCATTCTTTTAGGACGATAACCATGCAAGAAGTATCTCATCTCAAACAAATCGTATTGTCACTTCCTGAAAAACCAGGCGTGTATCAATACCTCAACGACAAAGATGAGATTATCTACGTTGGAAAAGCGAAAAATCTGAAAAGACGCGTCTCCTCCTATTTCAACAAAGTACAGCAGAGTATCAAAACAAAAGTTCTTGTCAAACAAATTGTAGATATCAAATACATCGTTGTCGATACAGAACAGGATGCCCTCTTGTTAGAAAACAGCCTGATTAAAAAGCATCAACCACGCTACAATATTCTGTTGAAGGATGACAAAACATACCCTTCCATCTGCATAAAAAACGAATATTTCCCAAGAGTTTTCAAAACGAGAAACATCGTCAAAGATGGTTCAAAATACTACGGACCCTATACCTACGCGCCCGCTTTGAGAACTATTTTGGAACTAATCGAGCAACTCTATCCCCTTCGAAACTGTAAACTCAACCTGACACCAGAAGCCATTCAGCAAAACAAATACAAGGTTTGTTTACAATATCATATTAAAAAATGCAAAGGGTGTTGTGAGGGACTTCAAAGCTGGGAGGAATACAAAAAAAATATTGAGGAAATCAAACAAATCCTAAAAGGTGAAATCGGTGAAATCGAGAAAAACATCGAAAAAGAGATGATGAAACTGGCTGAAGAACTGAGATTTGAAGAGGCACAAGCTCTCAAAGAGAAACTCTATATTCTAAGCCAATATAAATCGAAATCAACCATCGTCAATCCACTTCTGACAAACATTGATACCTTTGCCATTGAAATTGACGAAAATAACGCTTTCATCAACTTTTTAAAGGTTACAAACGGCACCATCACACAAGCTTATACCCTCGAATATAAAATACGAACAGACGAAGAAAAAGAGGATATTTTAGCAAGTGCTGTCATCGAACTTCGTGAAAGATTTAAAAGTCAATCAAAAGAAATTTTATTACCATTTGATATTGGCTATGATTTAGGAGATGCAACGATAACAGTGCCACAAAGAGGTGAGAAAAAGAAGTTGTTGGATCTTTCGATTCAGAATGTGAAACAATACCGTTTTGATCGGATGAAACAGATGGAGAAGTTTAATCCAGAACAGCGAGCAACAAAGTTATTGAAGACAATACAGGATCTATTGAAACTAGATAAATTGCCCATTCAGATTGAATGTTTTGATAATTCCAACATACAAGGAAGTGATGCTGTGGCAGCCTGTGTAGTCTATAAAATGGCGAAACCATCGAAGAATGACTATCGAAAATACAACATTAAGACGGTGGAAGGACCGGATGACTATGCCTCAATGAAAGAGGTTGTTAGGAGGAGGTATACACGTCTGATGGAAGAGGAAAGTCCTCTGCCACAGCTAATTATAGCAGATGGAGGCATTGGTCAGATGGAAGTGATACGAGAAGTGGTAGAAGATGAATTGCACCTAAATATACCGATTGCTGGATTAGCAAAAGATGACAAGCACAAAACGAAGGAGTTGTTGTTTGGATTTCCGCCGCAGGTGATTGGGTTAGATCCAAATGACGAAACGTTCCGATTTTTTGGTTCGATTCAGGATGAGGTACACCGATTTGCGATAAAATTTCACAGAGAAAAAAGAAGTAAATCACAGTTACACAGTGAGTTAGATATAAAAGGAATAGGACCAAAGACACAAGAAAAGTTATTAAAAACGATGAAGAGTGTAAAGCGAATCAAAGAGAGTGAAAGGGAGAAAATAGTTGAGATAATTGGTGAAGAGAAAGCCAATTTAGTATATAATTATTTTCATGATGAAACCGATAAAAAATAAAATATGAGAGTAGTAATACAGAGAGTAACAGAAGCATCTGTCACCATAGATGGAAAAATAAAATCAGAAATTGGTGAAGGGCTATTAGTATTGGTAGGCATTGAAGACAGAGATAGAGATGAAGATATAGAGTGGCTATCCAATAAAATCGTAAATATGAGAATATTTAACGATGAAAACGGTGTTATGAATCGCTCTGTATTGGATATAAACGGAGAGATACTTGTAGTAAGTCAGTTTACTTTGCAAGCGTCGACGAAGAAAGGAAACAGGCCATCGTATATAAAGGCCTCCAAGCATGAATTTGCCATTCCGATGTATAATAAATTTTGCGATAGAATCGGTAATTTATTAGGGAAAGAAGTTAAAACAGGAGAATTCGGTGCGGATATGAAAGTAAGGCTTTTGAACGACGGACCGACCACCATAATAATGGATTCACAGAATAAAGAATGAATATGAATTACAAAAGAGAAGAATTTGAGATAATGGCACCTGTTGGCTCGTATGAGAGTCTGATGGCAGCCATTCAATCGGGAGCCAATTCAGTCTATTTTGGAATAGAGAAATTGAATATGCGATCCCGATCAGCAAGTAATTTCACGACAGAAGATTTAAGAGAGATTGTAAGAATATGTAAAGAGCACAATGTAAAGAGTTATCTTACGGTCAACACGGTGATATACAATGATGACATAGAGTTGATGCATGAGATAGTAGACACGGCGAAGGAGGTAAACATAAGTGCGATTATTGCGGCGGATGTATCTGTGATGTTGTATGCATTTGAGAAGGGAGTTGAGGTACACTTATCGACGCAGTTGAACATAGCGAATGTAGAAGCATTAAAGTTTTATGCGAGGTATGCCGACGTAGTGGTGTTAGCGCGCGAGTGCAACATGGATCAAGTATCAGCCATCTATCAAGCGATAAAAGCGGAGAATATTTGTGGACCGAAAGGTGAATTGATTAAGATTGAGATGTTCTGTCATGGAGCTTTATGCATGGCTGTATCAGGCAAGTGTTATTTAAGTTTGCATGAGTTGAATGCATCGGCCAACAGAGGAGCGTGCTACCAGGTATGTCGACACGGATATCGTTTAATTGACGATGAAAGGGACATTGAGATAAAGGTAGACAATCAATATTTGATGTCGCCAAAGGATTTGAAGACGATACATTTTTTGAATAAACTGATGGATTCTGGAGTGCGAGTTTTCAAGATAGAGGGACGTGCGCGAGGACCAGAATATGTAAAGACGGTAGTAGAATGTTACAATGAAGCGATACTTTCCTACATAGATGGCAGTTATTCAGAAGAGAAAATTAAGAATTGGGATGAACGCTTAAAGACGGTATTTAATCGAGGATTTTGGAATGGATATTATTTAGGTCAGCGACTAGGTGAATGGAGTTCGACCTATGGATCTGAATCTACGAAAAGGAAAGTATACGTTGGAAAGGGCATGAAATATTATTCGAAGTTGGGAGTAGCTGAATTTTTAGTAGAGACTAAATATGGAGTGAAACGAGGAGATAATTTAATTATCACGGGACCAACTACAGGAGTGATAGAACTAACAGCAGATGAAATACAGGTAGATTGTAAAACAGCTGATCACTGTGAAAGAGGTGAATTATTTTCGATTAAAGTTCCAAGTAAGATACGACCTTCCGACAAATTATACAAAATAGTAGATGCCTCTGAGGTACCGAATAATCAATAATGTTCCACGTGAAACATAGATAAAATGAAAATAGGAAATATAGAATTTAAGGAGTATCCATTATTTTTAGCACCGATGGAGGATGTAACAGATCCTGCCTTCAGACTACTTTGTAAAAGATTTGGTGCAGACATGGTGTATTCTGAATTCATTTCAGCAGATGCTTTGATTAGAAGTATAGAGAGTAGTGCAAAAAAACTAACCCTATATGAGAAAGAGAGACCTGTTGCCATTCAGTTATATGGTAGAGAACCAGAACCGATACGAGATGCTGCCATCATAGCAGAAGAGGCTAATCCAGACATTGTTGATTTAAATTTTGGATGTCCAGTTAAAAAAGTAGCAGGTAAAGGTGGAGGAGCTGGTCTGTTAAGAGACATACCAAAAATGCTTGAAATAATAAAAGCTGTGGTGAATGCGGTTAAAAAACCGGTTACTGTCAAGACCCGATTAGGATGGGATGATAATAATAAAATCATCACCACCCTAGCAGAACAAATTCAAGATTGTGGAGCCCAAGCATTGGCCATACATGGTAGGACAAGAGCGCAGATGTATACAGGATCGGCAGATTGGACATTAATTGGTGAAGTAAAAAACAATCCAAGAATAACAATACCAATCATAGGAAATGGAGATGTAACAACGCCCGAAAGAGCTAAAGAATGTTTTGAACAATATGGTGTTGATGCTGTAATGATCGGACGCGGAAGTATTGGTCAACCATGGATATTCAAAGAAATAAAAGAATATTTGGAAACAGGCGAAAAAAGCAAAAAAGAGAGTTTTCGATTCTATCTGGATATTTTAAAAGAACAGGTAAATAATAATATAGAAATGCTCGATGAAATCAGAGGAATTCATCATACAAGAAGACACTTGGCTGCCTCACCTATTTTAAAAGGACTAAACAATTTCAAACAAACAAGAATTAAAATATTGCGAACAGAATCAAGAGATGAACTGTTTGAAATATTAGACAACGTCGAAAAAGAATACAACCTAAAATAAAAGGTAGGTTCTATAAATTCATTTCGTGATGATGCGCCGTAGAGACGTGGTATACCGCGTCCGTAATAATTTATTCGATAAAATGGGTTAATATTATGTTCCACGTGGAACAATCATAAAATATAATAACGTAGGTTTATGTTCCAATCCGTGATTACACGCCGTAGAGACGTGGCGCGCCGCGTCTGTAATTATATATTAGAAAAATTAATAAATTACCAAAAAGAGA
>JAFRNH010000022.1 GCA_017430235.1 Paludibacteraceae bacterium
CGATTCCCTGACACGACTCCATCTTTGCTATCGAAAAATTCATGCACCTCACACTCTTCTCCACAAAAAAGGCTGTCAACGTACTCACATAAGGAACCCAATGGATG
Source organism: Paludibacteraceae bacterium (assembly GCA_017430235.1). GTDB lineage: Bacteria > Bacteroidota > Bacteroidia > Bacteroidales > Paludibacteraceae > UBA1181. The sequence goes on from JAFRNH010000022.1 coordinate 108, forward strand.
GTCCACAGGAATATTGACAAATAAATTATCACTGCCGACAAGGGTATCACAATAAAACCTGACAGCCAAAAAACATTGCTGATCTGATGGAAATAATAGAGCGTCAACGGCATCGTCCCCAATTGCGCAGCAAAGGAAACCGAGAACAACGACCACGCCTTATCCCATATCTTCGAACGAAACACAAAGGCTTGATAAATAGGCTTTTGAAAAACTAATATGGAAAGTACAGCCACATAACTCAACTGAAATCCCACATCAAACAAATAGTTGGGGGAATACAACAACATCATAAAAGCAGAGGCAAAGACAGTATTGTACACCATCGCTCGTCGATTCAACAACGAAGCCACAGAAACCATCGACAACATAATGGATGCTCGAATAACAGAAGGAGACAACCCCGTCACAAACGTATAGGTCCACAAGGCGGTTAGCGAAAACACCACACGCATCTTTCGGAAACGTTCACCCCGAAAAATTTGCGACAACAACTGAGTGAACACCCAAAAGACCACACCAACATGCAATCCACTGACCGCCAATATATGGCTAGCACCGGTCGAGGAATAACTGCTCTTCAAACCTTTGTCTAACAACGTCTTATCTCCAATCGAAAGAGCAGACAAAACACCTAGTTCATCCCCGCCAATACCCTGATTTCGAAACACATCCACTAATTTCTTTTGAATGGAATGGGACCATCTGTAAAATGAAAAAGAGCAAGAATGACCCACAAACATCCAACTGTTTGACGTGAGATAAAAAGAGCCCGAAATGCCTTTGCTTCTCAAATAGGAATCGTAGTCAAACGAAGAAGTCTCTCTTCCCCTTCTCTTCATCACACTTGAAGGGAAACAGATCCAATCACCCTCTTGCAGACGACAACTCATAGAATCTTTCTTTACATGAATCTGCCATTTTACACCGGAATGCAACGAATCGGAAGCCATACGCACCAGCAGTCTCATCGATTTCTCTTTCTCAACGGGGAGGTCAATCAGTTTCACCAATACGTGATCCTGTACTATGGAATCATCCGTAATCAGCTGTCGCTCCTGCCATGCACTCCTTTGATAGGCAATGCCCATAAGGAAGAGATAGAGACTCATGCCGAACAAAAATCTGGATTCGTACGAATATCTCTTTTTCAACAACCCATGCAGAGCAATGAAGAGAAGTGGCAACAAGAATAGAGACAATGATATCTCGTACGGAAAGTATCTTTGCAACAGGATCCCCACAACCAAGGGTAACAATAGACGTGCAAAAGGCATTCGACAAAAATCGTTCATGCAGGGTAGAAATTAAAGCGATTCTAATCATTTCACACATAGAAAGTTAGAATCTGTTCAAAATAGACTTTATCACAAATGCAGTACGCAAATCAGGTAAAAAAAAGAGAAACATCACAACGACGTTTCTCTTTCATATCTTGTACTACTACAATGCTTTCAGATTAGCAATTGTTTCCGTAGGATTTTGAGCTCCGAAAACGAAACTGCCAGCCACCAAAACATCAGCGCCAGCATCCAGCAACCGTTTGCCTGTTTCATAATTGACACCACCATCAATCTCAATCAAAGCCTTAGAAGAAGATTTCTGAATCAGCTCTTTCAGCCTGCGAGTCTTGTCCACTGTGTTCTCGATAAACTTCTGTCCACCGAATCCAGGATTGACCGACATCAGCATCACCAAATCCACATCCTTGATAATCTCCTCCAATACGGAGACTGGCGTATGAGGATTCAGCGTCACACCCGCCATGATTCCCAAAGACTTTATTTTTTGAATGGTTGAGTGCAAATGCAAGCATGCTTCATAATGCACATTGATTAGTTGAGCACCAGCTTTGTAAAAAGCATCAACATATTTGTTGGGTTCAACAATCATCAAATGAACATCCAAAGGTTTCTTTGCATGTTTATGAATTGCTTCAACAACGGGCACACCAAAAGACAGATTAGGAACAAAGACACCATCCATAATGTCTAGATGAAACCAATCTGCCTTACTATTATTGACCATTTCTATATCTCTCTGCAGATTAGCGAAATCTGCAGATAACATAGAAGGAGCAACTAAATGACTCATAAATTATTTCTTGCCAGCCTCTGCTGCCTTAGCTGCAGCTCTTGCCTCTCTTTTCTTCTTTAGTTCCAATTGCTTCATATAAGCCTCACTATTATCACGAGCAATAGTCTTAACTACCTCGATAGAATCTAATGAAGGATTATACTCCTTAACATAGATAGTGTACTCATATCCTTGCTCATAATAGAAGTTAGTGAATTCTCCTTTGAAAGGAACCCAATCGATTTTGTCACGACGAGAATAGCCCTTACGAACCATATAAACCCTCTGTCCATCAACAACAGGGCGTTCAGGAGAAACTTTCATGTACTCATTTGGAGTCACATCGAAAGCGAGCGCAACTAAAAATAAAGCTAATAATATCTTTTTCATTTTTTCGTTTTTTAACGTTCTAGTCTGCAAATATAACTATTTTTTTCATGCAACCAACATTTTAGCACAAAATGTATCAAAATCTTTTCATTTAATAAATCATTCCAACAATCCACACTAAGTTGATTCGCCGAAAAACATTCACGTAGCATGCCAATAAGACAATTTATAAAATCGTTTATCAGACTAACCGATTTTGAATTTACGAGAGCATCCGAATTATACTTACAAAAATGAATATCACGCAGAACTATCTAATATATAATACATTATGCATATCATGCAAATGGTGGACACACACAAAAAGCAATAGTTAATTGGATACAATCAAGAAACACGAGAAGGAATAGAATTTTATATAAGCATTTGCTTTTTCAAGGGGTTTCTGCTAACTTTGAAGGGTCATTTTATGTGACCCTCCTGAAATGACTTTTCTTTATTGGTGGTTGGGGTTCTGCCAATTATAGAAAAAGATGATATAGAACTCTCCTTAAAATTTCAAAAGAAAAAGATGAATAAGATGAAAAGTCTGATACTCTCATGCTTGAGTATAATGCTGTGCATGACCATTTCTGCGCAAACAGTTTCTTTTGTACCTAATTGGGAAATAGGTGACACGGCTTCCTTCTATTATGAATATAGGTTTTCAACAGAATCAGGTGGTGTTACATTCAATGATACAACTTCGGTTGTAATAAATCTAAAGGTGGTGAGCAAAGACGAGAATGGTTATACATTGAATGCATCTTTTGTCAATTTTAATAGATCGGGCGAGAGGAATGACACACTATTGAAAAAATACAATATTACATTTGACTACAAACTGGATACAACGGGTAAATTAATCGGACTTGCCGACTCCACCAAGGTGCTTGCAGATATAAAGGCACTTCATAAAGAGATTGCTAAGGATGACTCAACGTTCGCTCTTGTATATGAACCTATGGAAGAGAAGTTATCGGATACCTATTTATCTGGTTTGTTGAAGAATGTTTCCTATATTCATTCACTGAATGGCATGACACTGAAGTCTAATAAAACTATTGAGACAAAAGGAAATAAGACCTTTATTACAGATGAATTTTTCGTTCCTACAACGCATAAATACACACTTGAATCTGTAAAAGGGAATATCGTTAATGTGAAATGTTCATCCATTTTGAACAATGAAGATATAATGCCAGCATACATTGAATATGGAGTTCAAAAATTATACTCTTTGTTTGAGAATAGTCCAGAGATGATCGTTATGAGCATTCAGGAACTACAAGATGGACTTGAGAAAGGATATAAAGAATCCTTTGATTTGAAGATCACCGAAATCTACCACTACTCATTTGATAATTCTTCCAAATGGTTAAACTCGATGAGTGGAACCTATACGGCTAAAGGAAAGAAAGAAGGCAACACTGTTGATGACGTCACTGAAATTACGATTACAAAGAAATAATATTCCTTTTTCGTAAGAAATATTTTATTTTTTATTTCAAAACAACTCTTCTTTATTGGCTGTTGGAGTTCTGCCAATTATAGAAAAAGATTATATTGAACTCCACTTAAAATTTTAAAAGAAAAAAAAATGAATAAGATGAAAAATCTGATACTCTCTTGCTTGAGTATGATGCTGTGCATGACCATTTCTGCACAAACAGTTTCTTTCGTGCCTAATTGGAAAAAGGGTGATAAAGTTTCCTTCAATTACGAAAAGAAAGAAACAAAAAAATCAGGTGATGAAACATCGATTATTACAGCTTCGCTTGTAATAAATCTAACGGTGGTGAACAAAGATGCTAATGGTTATACGCTGAACGCATCTTTCGCAAATCCGAAACAAAGTGGTTCGGACAAAATGGCTGCCGCTCTATTCAAAATATACGATGAAATCACATTCGACTACAAACTGGATGCGACAGGTAAATTGATCGGTTTGGCAGACTCCGCCAAGGTGATTGCCGTTATGAAGGAAATATATAAAAAGATTTCAAAAGACGATCCTATGGTTTCTCTTGGACTTGGACTTATGGGAGGAGGTGCGCAGGATATCTATTTAACTGGTTTGTTGGATGAAATTGTTCTTATTCATTCACTGAATGGCATAACTCTAGAGCCTAACAAAACTGTTGAGGTAAAAAAAGAAATATCCACCTCATTTGGATTCAACATTCCTGCTTCGTATAACTACACACTTGAATCCGCAAAAGGAACTATCGCTAATGTGAAATGTTCATCCAATTTGACGAATGAAGATATAATGCCTGCATTCATAGACTTTGGAATTCAAATAGCATCAAGTATGATGAATAATCTTTCAGCTTTGTTTCAAAACGAAGAAGACAAAGAAAAAGTGGACATGAATACTATAATTCAGCAACAACGAGATGAATTTGAGAAAAAATATAAGGAATCCTTTGATTTGAAGATCACCGACACATTCAACTATGCACTTGATAGCTCTTCCAAATGGCTAAATTCATTGAGTGGAACCAGTACAATCAGCGGAAAGGCAGAAAACAACGATGTTAATGTCGTCACTGAAATTAAAATTACAAAGAAATAATTTTCCTTTTTCGCAAGGGATATTTTGATTGACATGCAATTATGAGTAAACAGGATTATAAATTACAGAACGAGCAGTACTTTGAGAAGCTTCGCACGACTGAGGATGTCAAGGAGCTACGAGGAGGAATCTTGTATAAAGTTATTGAAGAAGGAACTGGCGAGGGTGTAGTAAATCCTCGAAGTGTGGTGACATGTCATTACAAAGGTTCCCTAATCAATGGAAGGGTGTTTGATAATTCGTATGCGAGGAAGTGTCCGGAGGCCTTTCGTGTAAATAGTTTAATCAGTGGTTTTCAGATTGCATTGGTGAACATGCACATAGGAGATCATTGGTTGGTATACATTCCTGCAGACAAAGGATATGGAGCCATGAAGGCTGGCGACATTCCCGCCAATTCTACATTGATATTTGAGATTGAACTGATATCCGTCTGTTAACTCATAAATTAACTTTACATTTTTGAATTATACAGTTTATTCCTTCGATTATAACAAAAAAGAGACGATGCCGAACATCGTCTCTTTTTTTAGTATGACTCAAAGCATTAAGCTTCTCCCGACCCAGACAAATTGATAGGGAACGGAGGATTAAAGTTCAAATCAGAGCGTTTTACCGTTCCAAATTGGTTTTCAAACTTTTCCATATTTTCTTCCAATGCATGTAACAAGCGTTTTGCATGTTCTGGTGTAAGGATGATTCTAGACTTCACCTTTGCCTTATTAGAGTTTGGCATGATGCGAAGGAAGTCCAATACAAATTCAGATGGAGAATGAGAGATAATGGCCATATTGGAATAGATGCCCTCTGCCACCTCTTCAGTCAACTCCACACTGATTTGGTTTTTTTTCACATTTTTTTCTTCGTTATCTTGCATAATCTTTGTCGGTTTAAACGACAAAGGAAACCGACCAACGTCGATTTCCTTTGTCTCTATTTAACTTAATTAAAAAATTCAATTACTCTTCGACGTTACCTCTACGAGGGGTATTGATCAAGCCCTCCATCTCTTCCTTTGAACCAACGATTAGGCGATCGAATTCTCTTTGTCCAGTACCTGCAGGAATCAAGTGACCACAAATCACATTCTCCTTCATACCCTCCAAATTATCCACTTTCGCTCTAATAGCAGCATCATTCAACACTTTAGTTGTTTCCTGGAATGAAGCAGCCGACATGAAGCTTGTTGTCTGCAATGCAGCACGTGTGATACCTTGCAATATCTGAGAAGAAATAGCAGGAACGGCATCTCTTGTTTCAACCAACTTCAAATCCTTACGTTTCAAAGCACTGTTCTCATCACGCAACTTACGAGCTGTTACAATCTGACCTGGTTTCAACACTTCAGAGTCACCAGCATCAATAACGACCTTCTTACCGAAGATACGGTCATTCTCTTCCATGAACTCTAACTTGTCAACCATCTCTTTCTCCAAGAAGTGTGTATCACCAGCATCCTCGATTTCAACCTTACGCATCATCTGACGTACGATTACCTCGAAGTGCTTATCGTTGATCTTCACACCCTGAAGACGATAGACATCTTGTACTTCGTTTACGATATATTCTTGAACAGCGGTTGGACCCATAATAGCCAAGATATCAGATGGAGTGATTGCACCATCAGAAAGAGGTGTACCAGCACGCACGTAGTCGTTCTCCTGTACCAATATCTGTTTTGACAATGGAACCAAGTATTTCTTTTCGTCGCCTGTTTTAGAAGTGATGACGATTTCACGGTTACCACGTTTTACCTTACCGAATGTAACCTCACCATCGATTTCAGAAACAACTGCTGGGTTGGAAGGGTTACGTGCCTCAAACAACTCGGTAACACGAGGAAGACCTCCCGTGATATCTCCCGCACTACCAACAGCACGAGGAATCTTAACCAACAACTGACCAGGACGAACATCTTCATCATCATCCACTGTAACGTGTGCACCCACAGGCAAACTGTAAGTCTTAATGATGTTACCGTGTTTGTCAACAATATGCGCTTCTGGAACTTTGGTCTTATCCTTAGACTCAATGATGATCTTTTCACGCAAACCTGTCGTCTCATCCGATTCAGTTTTATATGTTACATTTTCAATAACATTTTCAAACTTGATCTTACCTTGAACCTCGATTACGATAACTGCGTTGAATGGGTCCCATTCACAAATACGATCACCCTTCTTAACAGTAGAACCATTCTCAACGAACAATTTAGCACCATAAGGGATATTCGCATTGGTCAATGTAATCTTAGTATTAGGATCGATGATCTTCAACTCAGCCAAACGACCCACAACTACCTGAACTGGTTTGTTATCTTCGTCTACTGAATCGATTGTACGCAACTCATCGATTTCAACGATACCTTCATATTTAGAAGTAATACCTGAATTAGCAGCGATATTTCCGGCAACACCACCGACGTGGAACGTACGCAATGTCAACTGAGTACCTGGCTCACCGATTGACTGAGCAGCGATGACACCGACAGCCTCACCTTTCTGAACCAAACGTCCAGTAGCCAAGTTACGACCATAACATTTTGCACACACACCCTTCTTAGACTCACAAGTCAATACAGAACGTATCTCCACACGCTCGATAGGAGAATCTTGGATGATTTGAGCAGCATCCTCACGAATCTCTTCACCAGAGCGAACGATGATTTCACCTGTCAATGGATGTTGGATATCATGTACAGAAACACGACCTAAGATTCTTTCGTACAAAGAAGCAACCACCTCTTCGTTGTTCTTCAACTCTGTACATACCAAACCACGAAGTGTACCGCAGTCTTCCTCGTTGATGATCACATCGTGAGAAACGTCAACCAAACGACGAGTCAAGTAACCTGCATCGGCAGTCTTCAAAGCGGTATCGGCCAAACCTTTACGAGCACCGTGCGTAGAGATGAAGTACTCCAACACTGACAATCCCTCTTTAAAGTTAGACAAGATTGGGTTTTCAATAATCTGACCACCTTCAGCACCAGACTTTTGAGGTTTTGCCATCAAACCACGCATACCAGACAACTGACGAATCTGCTCTTTAGATCCACGGGCTCCAGAATCCAACATCATGTATACTGAGTTAAATCCTTGGTCATCTGATGAAATAGTCTTCATCAAGATATTAGCCAAATCAGCGTTGATGTGCGTCCAAATATCGATAATCTGGTTATAACGTTCGTTGTATGTGATGAATCCCATGTTATAGTTGTTCATCACCTCTTCAACTTCAGCATAACCTCTTTGTACCAATTCCTCTTTCTCCTTAGGGATAATCACGTTCTCCAAGTTAAATGACAAGCATCCCTTGAATGCCATGTAGTATCCTAAGTTCTTAATATCATCCAAGAATTGAGCTGTACGAGCCACACCACAAACTTTGATTACATTGCTGATGATTTCACGAAGAGATTTCTTCGTAATCAACGTATTAACATAACCAACCTCTTGTGGTACGTTTTGGTTGAATTTCAAACGACCAACCGTTGTTTCAACCATCGTATCAACCAACTCACCTTTATCATTCAAATCTTTTACAATCACCTTGATAGGAGCATGCAAAGCAACCTTACCTTCGTTGTAAGCAATTTCAGCCTCTTCAACACCGTAGAAAATCAAACCTTCACCGAGTGCACCTTTACGAGGTTTAGTGATGTAGTAAAGACCAAGCACCATATCCTGAGAAGGCACTGTGATAGGAGAACCATTAGCAGGGTTAAGGATGTTATGAGAAGCCAACATCAACATTTGAGCCTCCAATACAGCCTCATTACCTAATGGCAAGTGAACAGCCATCTGGTCACCATCGAAGTCGGCATTGAACGCCGTACAAGCCAATGGGTGAAGTTGAATAGCTTTTCCCTCTATCATCTTTGGTTGGAATGCTTGGATACCCAAACGGTGCAATGTAGGGGCACGGTTCAAGAGGACTGGATGTCCTTTCATTACATATTCCAAGATATCCCAAACTACAGGATCTTTACGGTCAACGATTTTCTTTGCAGACTTAACCGTCTTTACAATACCACGTTCAATCAACTTACGGATAACAAATGGTTTGTAAAGCTCTGCCGCCATATCCTTAGGAAGACCACACTCGTGCATCTTCAACTCAGGACCAACGACGATTACGGAACGTGCAGAATAGTCAACACGTTTACCTAACAAGTTCTGACGGAAACGTCCTTGCTTACCTTTCAAGGAGTCTGACAAAGACTTCAATGGACGGTTAGCATCTGTCTTAACGGCGCTTGACTTACGAGAGTTGTCGAACAATGAGTCAACAGCCTCTTGCAACATACGTTTTTCATTACGTAAGATAACTTCAGGCGCTTTTATCTCGATCAATCGTTTCAAACGGTTATTACGGATAATAACACGACGATACAAATCATTCAAATCGGAAGTGGCGAAACGACCGCCATCCAATGGAACCAACGGACGTAATTCAGGAGGAATAACTGGAACAACCTTAACGATCATCCACTCAGGTTTATTCTTTCCGTTAGATGCTCTGAAAGCCTCTACTACTTGAAGACGTTTCAAAGCCTCTGTCTTACGTTGTTGAGAAGATTCTTGTCCAGCCTTGTTACGAAGATCGTATGACAAAGAGTCTAAGTCGATTCTCTGAAGCATGTCATAAACAGCCTCAGCACCCATCTTAGCGATAAACTTGTTTGGATCACTATCATCCAAGTTTTGATTCTCCTTTGGAAGAGAATCAATAATATCCAAGTATTCTTCCTCTGTCAACAAATCTTGCTCTTGAATACCATCAGCCTCTTTGATACCTGGTTGGATAACAACGTATCTTTCGTAGTAGATAACAGCGTCCAACTTCTTAGTTGGCATACCCAAAAGGTAACCTATCTTATTAGGCAAAGAGCGGAAATACCAGATATGAGCAACTGGCACAACCAATTGAATGTGACCCATACGTTCACGACGTACCTTTTTCTCAGTCACCTCAACACCACAACGGTCGCACACGATGTTCTTGTAACGAATGCGTTTGTACTTACCGCAATGGCACTCATAATCTTTTACTGGACCAAAGACACGCTCACAGAACAAACCGTCACGCTCTGGTTTATACGTTCTATAATTGATGGTTTCTGGTTTCAAAACCTCTCCTCTAGACATTGACAAAATCTCTTCTGGAGAAGCCAAACCTATAGAGATCTTCGTGAAGGCGCTCTTTACTTTATTATCGTTTCTAAAACCCATTTTTGTACTAAATAAAAATGAACATTAATCGAGTTTAACACTTAAACCTAAACCTCTCAACTCGTGTAACAACACATTCAAAGATTCAGGAATACCAGCAGGCGGCATTGGTTCGCCCTTAACAATAGCCTCGTATGCACGAGCACGACCCATAACATCATCAGACTTAACAGTCAAAATCTCTTGAAGAATATGAGATGCACCGAATGCTTCCAATGCCCAAACCTCCATCTCTCCGAAACGTTGACCACCAAACTGAGCCTTACCTCCTAATGGTTGTTGTGTAATCAAAGAGTAAGGACCGATAGAACGAGCATGCATCTTATCGTCAACCATGTGACCCAACTTCAACATATAGATAACACCCACTGTTGCTGGTTGGTCGAAGCGCTCTCCTGTTCCACCATCGAACAAATATGTCTTACCATAACGAGGAAGTCCTGCCTTATCTGTCCACTCATTCAAATCATCCAATGATGCACCATCGAAGATTGGTGTAGCAAATTTAACACCCAACTTCATTCCTGCATGTCCAAGTACTGTCTCGAAGATCTGTCCCAAGTTCATACGAGAAGGCACACCCAACGGATTCAAAACGATATCAACTGGCGTTCCATCTTCCAAGAATGGCATATCCTCTTGACGAACGATACGTGATACGATACCCTTGTTACCGTGACGACCTGCCATCTTATCACCCACACGAATCTTACGCTTCTTAGCAATGTAAACTTTCACCAATTGAACAATTCCTGAAGGAAGCTCATCACCAATTGTGATGTTAAACTTCTTTCTCTTCAATTCTGCATCGTACTCTTTATATTTTCTGATATAATTCATGATCAAGTCATGAATCAAACCATTCTTATAAGTATCTGAAGTCCACTTTGTCAACTGTACTTCCATGTAGTTGATCTCTTCCAAAGCTTTCTTAGTGAACTTAGCACCCTTAGCGATGATGTCAGCACCTAAGAAATCCTTTACACCTTGAGAAGTCTTGCCATTGGTAAGAGTCATCAACTTATCAATCAAGATAGCTTTCAATGCCATCTCTTTCTCTTCGAACTCAGCATCCAACTTTTCAAGAACCAACTTGTCAGACATACGAGACTTGCGTGTCTTCATTGCTTTAGAGAACAACTTCTTGTCAACAACAACACCACGCAAAGAAGGATTAGCCTTCAAGGAAGCATCTTTCACATCACCAGCCTTATCACCAAAGATTGCTCTCAACAACTTCTCTTCTGGAGAAGGGTCAGATTCACCCTTAGGAGTGATCTTACCAATCAAGATGTCACCAGACTCAACGAAAGCACCTACACGAATAACACCGTTCTCGTCCAAGTTTCTCGTTGCATCCTCACTGACATTAGGAATATCAGAAGTCAACTCCTCCATACCACGTTTTGTTTCACGAACCTCCAATTGGTATTCGTCAACGTGTACGGAAGTAAAGATATCATACTTACAAACCTTCTCATTGATAACAATAGCATCCTCGTAGTTGTAACCCTTCCAAGGCATGAATGCCACCAACAAGTTCTTACCGATTGCCAACTCACCATCTTGAGTAGAGTAACCTTCTGTCATGATTTGACCTTTTGTCACTCTCTGACCACAAGTCACGATAGGGCGAAGGTCGATGGTAGTACTTTGGTTTGTTTTTCTGAACTTAGGGATGATGTATTCCTTCAAAGAAGGTTCGAAGCTTACGAACTCCTCATCCTCAGTTCTGTCATATCTAACTTTAATAACACTTGCATCAACAAATTCTACAACGCCATCACCTTCAGCAGCGATTTGAGTACGAGAATCGCGTACCAACTGACGTTCGATACCCGTACCTACGATAGGAGACTCACAACGCAACAAAGGAACTGCCTGGCGCATCATGTTAGATCCCATCAATGCACGGTTAGCATCATCATGCTCCAAGAAAGGAATCAAAGAAGCTGCGATAGAAGCGATCTGTTGAGGAGCCACATCCATCAAATCCAACTCTGTAGGATCCAAGATAGGGAAGTCGGCTTCCTTACGACATTTTACTTTATCAACCAAGAAGTTTCCTTGCTCATCCAATGGAGCGTTACCCTGAGCGATGGTCTTACCCTCTTCTTCCTCAGCTGTCATATACTTGATACCGTTCTCAGAGACATCAACCTTACCATCCTTAACGATACGATAAGGAGTTTCGATAAATCCGAGATCATTAATCTTAGCATATACACACAAAGAGGAGATCAAACCGATGTTAGGACCTTCTGGAGTCTCAATAGGGCAAAGACGACCATAGTGAGTATAGTGAACGTCACGCACCTCAAATCCAGCTCTCTCACGAGAAAGACCACCAGGACCGAGGGCTGACAAACGACGTTTATGAGTAATTTCAGCCAATGGGTTTGTTTGATCCATGAACTGAGAAAGAGCGTTCGTTCCGAAGAATGAGTTGATAACAGAAGAGATTGTCTTCGCATTGATCAATTCAGTTGGAGAGAACACTTCATTATCGCGGATGTTCATACGTTCGCGGATTGTACGAGCCATACGAGCCAATCCGACACCGAACTGGTTGTAAAGTTGTTCACCCACTGTACGAACACGACGGTTGCTTAAGTGGTCGATATCATCTAC
>JAFRNH010000023.1 GCA_017430235.1 Paludibacteraceae bacterium
AAAGAGTACATATACAGTCGCGTTAATTACTACAATCAGTTAATCGAAAAGTGCGTTTTACCCGCATCTGCCACCTATCTAAAAGATCACAAATGGGGGAAGAAGGTGACCTCTTATCTCATTGATAGTTATGAATATTCACGCTATTTCAACCCTTCCTATAAATGGTGTACATGCTTTGGTGATGTAACGTGGGTACCTCAATCACCGTCGATTGTCAAAAGCAGACCCATACAAGGAGACAATACAAATTCCATTCTGTTGAATTTGGACAAGGTGAGACATTTCATTTTCATACGAGACAAAAAGCAATTCGAGGAGAAGAAAGATGCGGCGCTCTTTCGAGGAAAAGTCAATGGAAAACCCAACCGAATCGAATGCATGAAGAAGTTTTTCGGGCAGGAGAGGGTATCAGTAGGAGCCATAGATAAAAATCCTCCTGTAGCGGAATGGCATACCGAGAAACTCACCTTATGGGAACAATTGGAATATCGTTATATATTAGCCTTAGAAGGAAATGATGTGGCCAGCAATCTAAAATGGGTGATGTCGTCCAATTCAATCGCTATGATGCCACAACCAAAGTATGAGACATGGTTCATGGAGGCGAAACTGATTCCTAACTATCACTACATAGAAATACAACCTGATTTTTCAGATATAGAAGAGAAAATGGATTACTATAGCGAGCATTTAGATGAAGCGCTACAGATTATTCAGCATGCTCACGAATATGTGCAACAATTCCAGGATAAAAAACGGGAGAAGCTTATTTCCCTCGCTGTATTAAACAAATATTTTGAGATGACTAACGATGCTACAACAGATGTGGAATGATAGGACGGTGGTGGTTGTCATCAAAGCGGACGCGGCACGCCACCCATCATAGAGACGTGGCACGCCGCGTCTCTACAAAAAAAATCCCATGCAACATTGGTGTTGCACGGGATGATAATTATTCTTTCTAAATTCTATTCTTAGATATATTCTTTTCCTATTTTCACCTGTGTATCGTTCACAAACTGACGGATACGTTGTTCTTCCGTCTTCTTGCAAATCAACAACACATTGTCAGCCTCTGCCACAATGTAATCCTCCAAGCCTTGTACAACTGCCAATTTACCCTCTGGCAAGGCGATTACATTATCCTTGCATTCATATAGCAAAGACTTACATTTCAAAGCGACATTAGAAGAGGTATCCTTCTTTGAGTGTTCGTAGATAGAGCCCCACGTACCCAAATCAGACCATCCAAAATCAGCTGCTAAGACATCCACATTGGAAGCCTTCTCAAGAATAGCATAGTCGATAGAGATGTTGGTGCAATTCTTATAAATACGATCAATGAAAGCTTGTTCTTCCGATGTGTTATAGAAACATCTGCCCGTTCTGAACTTATTGCTCATCTCGCCCATAAAATTGTCGAATGCAGACAAGATGGTTTGTACATTCCAAATGAACATACCTGAATTCCAGAAGAATTCACCACTCTCAACAAAGATTTTAGCTAAATCAGCATTCGGTTTCTCGGTGAATGTTTTCACCTTATAGAGGTTATTTTCCGGGTCTATCTTATCAGCAATTTGAATGTAACCATAGCCTGTTTCCGGGCGACTTGGTTTGATACCCATTGTTAAGATTTCATTATGGTCTTTCGTATAATCGAGAGCGATTTTAACCATTCGGATAAACTCATCTTCCTTCAAGATAAGATGATCGGAAGGGGAGACCACAACATTCGCTTTATCATTGAGTGCCTCAATCTTGTTCATTGCATAGGCAATACAAGGAGCTGTGTTTCGACGAGCTGGCTCCAACAAAATCTGGTTTTCTGAGATTTCTGGTAGTTGCTCTAAAATCAGATCCTTATAATTGCTGTTAGAGGCTATAAAAATATTCTCTTTGGGTACAATTTTTGAAAAACGATCAAACGTCATCTGTAACAGCGAACGCCCAGTTCCAAAGAAATCCAAGAACTGTTTCGGTCTTTTCTCTGTGCTGAATGGCCAAAAGCGACTACCTACGCCACCCGCCATAATTACGCAATAATTATTCTTCATTATTTCTGATATATTTTGGGCAAAGATAATTCTTTTTATTTTACATCCATCAAATTTTTAGAAAAGATATTCAACAAAAGAGAGGGAATTTTTTCAGGTAGGTTTTATTTTCCGTAAGGACGTGGCGTGCCGCGTCCGCTTTTGATGGCAACCACGTCTGTTGTGTCGCGTCCACAGTGGTAGTCGATTCTCCATCATCCTATAAAAAAACCGTGTCTCCACGAGAGGAGCTAATCCTTCACAGAGACACGGAGTTGTATTTCAAATCGTTGAATTGGCAATCACCAATTATCATTCATTGATTAAAAATTTCCATGATAGAGTTCACCTGACGTCTTTTGGCTCAAATCAATTTCATATTGAACAGGATATTGTCCGTTTGTCAAAACGGTAACAACATATTTCTTTGCTTCTGCACCCCAAACTTTACACTTGCTTTCATAACTGCAATAACATTCATCCTCACCCTCTGTTGGATCAACAATATTAATGATTATTTCATTACCGTTCACCTTCACTGTTGAATAGACAGAAGTTGCATTGCAATGCTTGTAAGCAGAACATTCTATTACGCCTTCTCCTGATGCAGGATCAATATTATATCGTATGTAACTTGGTGAAGGTTCAATCACTGGTTCTACGACAAGGGGGTCAATCACAGGTTCTACGTCACCAGAACTTTCCACTTGTGGTTTTGGATCATCAGGAGTGAGTTCAAGGTCACAAAAGGGAACTGCACTATTATACGACAAACATTCTGTTGCCGATACATACGATCCCCCTAATGCTGGTTTTTCATCCTCTTTATTCTCACATGATGTGACTAAAAACGATGCACCTAACAGTGCTGCTCCGCATAAAATATGAAATTTACTCATAAATAAAAATAATTAGTGAAAGGATTCTAATATCACTCAACAACCGCAAGAATCCAATGAGTCGATTGTTAAAATGTTGTTACGTTTTCAAATTTAAAAAATTTTTATTCTCTTACATAATTTTTTTATGAGATATTCACCTACAAACCCATCTTTTTTCATATTTTTCATCCACACAAGTGACTTTTGTAAGTCAATCACAAAAGTATTATTTTTTTTACAGTTACTCATTCACCACCTTCCATCCATTCGGAATTCTATCTTTTCCAGATGCTATGATACCAAAGAGAAAGAGTGGGAAGGTGATAGAAATGAGAAATTTTAATTTTGAAAAGAACTCACCCAAACAATTTTCCTTCAAATTTATTTGCTTTTTTTATGATTTCAAAACTTATTTGAACTATATATTTTTTTTACCTTTGCACCGATTTTTAACATTGGGAAAGATGAAAATTTGGTTAACCATTCTGCTTTTGATTATTTCAAATGTATTTATGACATTTGCATGGTATGGCAACTTGAAACTTCAAGAGATGAAAATCTCTACGGATTGGCCTCTATACCTAATCATCCTATTCAGTTGGGGAATAGCCTTGATAGAATACTGTTTCATGATTCCTGCCAACCGGATCGGTTCGCAAATCACAGGTGGACCTTTTTCATTGGTTCAGCTAAAAGTGATTCAGGAAGTCATCTCCATCACCGTCTTTTCCATCATTATTACCTTTATGTTTAAAGGGGAGTCCATTCATTGGAATCATATCGCAGCCTTCTTCTGTCTAATCATGGCTGTCTTCTTCGTCTTTTATAAATAGCCCTATTTTCCGCTCTTTTGAGACGTCTATTCACTTACTTATAGGGGATGCTATCCATCGTCTCTACCTTTTTTCGGTCACAAATGCCCGTATTTTCATAGTGTAGAACACACGTATTGCAACAAAAATTCCATTATTTGAAATAATTTTACACGCAAAGTTTTTTCTTTTCCTTTTTCTTTGTATCGTCAAAATAAGCAAACAACGAATGTTGGAATTTTAAAATTAGAAAACCATGAGAAACAAATTCATTACAATTACAAGTTTATTTATGATGATAGCGGGAACCAGTTTCTCCGCAGATTCTGATTTGGCAAGACAGTTTGATGGTATTCAATTGGCCAAAGGACCTAAATCACTATCAAACCACAATCCTGCATATATAACTCGTTATGGTGCAGATCCATTCGCTATGATATATAATGATGAGGTATTCATCTATATGACTAACGACCAACAGGAGTATGATTCTCACCCTAACAGTACTAACTCATACGCTAACATTAACACCATTAACTGTATGTCTTCCAAAGACATGGTGAACTGGACCGACCATGGTGTTATGAACGTAGCGAAATCTCCTGCCTCATGGGCTAAAAACTCATGGGCTCCTTCTGCTTGTCATAAGGTAGTAGGTGGAAAAGAAAAATTCTTCCTTTACTTTGCTGATAACGGAGGTGGTATCGGTGTTGTTACTAGCGACAATCCTTGGGGTCCTTGGTCTGATCCAAGAGGAAACGCTCTTGCCAATAGAAGCACACAAAACTGTGGTAATGTCGAGTGGATATTCGACCCTGCAGTCTTGATCGACGATGATGGCACAGGTTACATCTACTTCGGTGGTGGTGTTCCTAAAGGAAAAGAATCCAATCCAGGTACGGCTCGTGTGGCTAAACTCAAAAATAACATGGTCGAATTGGACGGTGCTCCAGCAACTATCAATCCTCCTTATCTGTTTGAGGATTCGGGTATAAACAAAATCGCTGGAAAGTACATTTATAGCTATTGTTCCAACTGGAACTGTACGGGTAACCCAATGAGCAATGCTCAGATATGCTATATGACAAGCGACAATCCGATGGGACCTTTCACTTATACGGGTATTGCATATCTCAACCAAGATGAGTTTCTTACTGGAAATCATGGAGGTAACAACCACCACGCTATGTTCGAATTCAAGGGCGTTTGGTATATGACCTATCATGCGAGAATGCTTCAAAATGCACAAGGTGCAAGCGGTGACTATCGTTCTACGAACATCGACTACGTGAATGTAAACACCAACAATGGTACCATTAGCAAATCAAAAGGTTCTGATGCGGGTGTTAAACAGATCCAATACCATAATCCATTCGAGAAAACAGAGGCTGAAACCTTCTGCTGGATGGGTGGCATCGAGACTAAAAAAGGTTCTTCTGACGTCTCTAACATGCTCGTTTCTTCAATCGACAAGGGCGACTGGGTTGGTCTTGCTGGTGTAGACTTCGGTACGGGTGCCAGCGTATTCACTGCTAAGGTTTCCTCTACAAAAGGTGCAGCCATCAAAATATGCAAGAACAAAGCTGATGGTGAAGTGATCGGTTACCTTGAAGTACCTAACACTGGTGGTCAGTTGAAAGAAGTTTCCACTCGTCTCTCTTCACCTATTGCTGGTACATGCGACCTCTTCTTCGTATTCTCCGGCTCATTCGATTTCGATTACTGGATGTTTAAGAAAGCTGACGTTTCTATCGAGGTTTCAGAGACTTCTGTAGAGGCTCCTGCTACCATCACACTGACTGCCACCACTTCTGAATCAGCTATCAACAAAGCTAACTTCTATCTTGGCGATGAATTAATCGGTACAAGCGACAATGCTCCTTACACCGCTGAATATACAATTTCTGAACCTGGCACATACTCCTTCAGAGCCATCTTGTTCGACAACGGTGGCAAGGAATATGAAACAGCAGAGGTTTCCGTTAAGGCTCGTATCGCTCAAGGTCCTTACGAAGGTGTGGCACAAACACTCCCTGGCACCATTGAAATGGAACGCTACGACGTAGGTGGCGCTGGCTATGCTTACAACGATGCAGATGATGCCAATCAAGGTGAGGAATACCGTCCTGATGAGGGTGTCGACCTAGATGTAAACGGTGACGGTGGTTATGTGTTGGGTTGGACTCAAAAAGGAGAGTGGTTCGAATATACTGTGGAGGTGAAATATGACGACACCTACACGTGGGAAGCATTGGTTGCTTCTGGTGTGGAGAGCTCCGCTTTCACCCTCTATTTAGACGACAAAGTGATCTCCGACGGCTCTATCAGCGTACCTAAAACGGGTAGTGACTGGAGTACCTATGAAGCAATCAGCGGCAAAACCACTAAATTGTCGAAAGGTAAACATATCCTCAAAGTGGGCATCGATGCCGATTATGTCAATATCGACTATATCAAATTCGAAGCTTCTAACCCTTCAGGTATTCAAAACATAGCTAATAATGAACTAATCGAATATGATATTTTCTCAACTGGCGGTGCTTGGTTAGGTTCCATCAAATCTCATGGTGACCTCTCTAACGACCTGAAAAACACAAATTATCCGACCGGAGCCTACCTTGTAAAAAGCAAAAAAGACGAAAACGCACGACTAATCATAGTCAAATAATAATTCTACAAAAGTTTACAAAAACTTCATTCGAGACTCTACACCTGCACCATGGGTGCAGAGTCTCTTTTTTACCACTATGAACAACTGAATTAACTGTACTATATGAACATGAATAAACTGACACTAAACACGAAACTAGCAGCATTACATCTATCTCTTTTTTTAACAGGGAGCCTATATGCTGCTGGTACATTTAACGACATCCCACTTTCCATCCCCGGTTGTATCGAGGTGGAAAACTTCAATGAAGGAGGACAAAATGTGGGATATTATGACGAAGACGATGAGAACCAAGGTGGGGCTTATCGTCCAAATGAAGGAGTAGACCTCGACACCTGCGCCAACAATGGTTATGTGCTGGGTTGGACAAAAAAAGGGGAGTGGTTGGACTACACCATTCAGGTTGATACTACGGATCAATACGTCTTCTCTGCCTACGTGGCTTCCGGATTGGATGGTTCAGCCTTCTCTCTTTCCATCGATGGAAAGGATGTTACAGGCACAATTAGTGTACCTAACACAGGTAGTTGGTCCATGTATAAAATCATAACAGGAACCACAAAAGAGATCACTACTGGCTCTCACACATTGCGTTTGGAGATCCTTTCTGACTATTGCAACATCGACAAAATCGTTTTTCGTCCTAAGAGTCAAAAGGTGGTGTACAAATTCACCTCTCCAACTGCCGATTCCAAAGTGGTTGCTGCCGCTCCTTTCACCGTCGGTTGGACCACCAACGACGAGAACAACAACCTCTACAACCTCAGCTGGGTCTCCTCTAACGGAGAGAACACACTGCTAAAAGAACGTGTCTCTTGCAAAGGATCCTTCGAATCGGTTATTCCAGAGGAATATGAGGGACAAACAGGTCACTATGTATTATCTCAAGTGAAGACGGGTTGCGGACTGATTGCTAATGATTTTGACGGACAAAAACATACCGTCAGCAACCCCATCATCTGGGCTGACATACCCGACGTATCCATCACTCGTGTGGAAGATACCTACTACATGGCCAGTACCACCATGCACATGAACCCAGGCGTTCCTATCATGGCCTCTAAAGACCTCGTGCGCTGGCATACCATCAACTACGCTCATCAAGCCCTTGCCAATAACGACAACCTCAATATGACCAATGGCAAAAACGCCTACGGAAAAGGTTCCTGGGCTAGTAGCATCAAATACAAGGATGGCACATGGTACGTGCTGACCCCTTCTTATTCCACCAATAAAACACATATCTTCAAAACAAAAGATATCACCAGTGGACAGTGGGAAACAGCCACACTACCTTTCTATCACGACCCATCATTACTGCTCGACGATGATGGCAGAGTCTACGTTATCTATGGTTCTGGTAGCATCAATATCGTGGAACTATCAGCTGATGCCATGTCGTCTAAAAACAACTCTCGCACACTCATCAACAAACCCGCACAGATAGCAGGTTCCAACTTCTATGTGGAATGTGAGGGTTCACAGGTAATGAAACACAATGGCTACTACTATGTATTTCTCATCTCATGGCCAGCAGGCTCTTGTCGTTCCGTACTTTGCTATCGTTCTAAATCTCTGACGGGATCTTTCGAAGGCAAAGTGTTGTTACAAGACAATGGAGTGGCTCAGGGAGGCATTTTCGACACACCTGAAGGCGATTGGTATGGTATGTTCTTCCAAGACCATGGTTCTGTTGGTCGTATTCCTTACTTGATGCCCGTTAGTTGGAGCAATGATTGGCCCGTATTAGGCAACAATGGGAAAGTGCCATCCACGCTCTCTATGGCAGCCGCACAAGAGGATGGCTATGGCATCGTCACCTCCGATGATTTCGAAGAGGAGACACTGCCGCTGGAATGGCAATGGAATCACAACCCAGACAATAGATACTGGTCGCTCTCCAACGGTGTGCTCCGTCTGACCAACGGCAGGACAGACTCCAATGTAGAAGCTACACAAAACACGCTCACACAGCGCACATTTGGACCAAATTGTTCTGGATGGACACAACTCAACACCAAAGGCATGAAAGACGGAGATTGCGCCGGATTGGTAGCCCTGCAAGATATCTATGGTTGGGTGGGGGTTAAGGTCTCTGGCAATAACAAGTCGATTGTTATGATGAATGATGGCAAAGAGATCGCCAGTCAACCGCTCTCGCAAGATGAAGTGTGGTTGCGCATCGATATGAATTATCAAAATCAGGCAGACAAAGCCAATTTCTATTACAGTCTGGACGGATCCTCATGGCAGACTATCGGCAACACCCTTGGTATGAAGTATGAATTAACACACTTCACAGGCTATCGATACGGACTCTTCAATTATGGAACCAAAAGCACGGGAGGTTACGCCGATTTCAACTGCTTCAAGATTGGCAAGAATGTGAATTCACCAATCTATATGGAACGTTCCTGCGAAGAAAATATCATCGCTGAAAGTGTTGAAATTACTATTTTACCTAAAGGTACAGCGACAAGCACAGGAATATTACAAGAAGAGAACCTACTAGTTTCTCCTAATCCAGCCATCAACCATCTACAAGTATCAGGTGTGGACAATGTTTCAAAAATGGAGCTGATTGACCAAACGGGAAGGGTAGTATTCACATCCACTACAACAGAAATGGAACTACCCAACGAACTAAATGGAATTTTCGTCCTACGAATCTATTTTTCCAATGGTTTTATCAACAAAAAAATCATCGTAAAATAAATTCAAGATATATTATCTTTTTTGATGCGTCTCAATCCATTTAGTGTTTGAGACGCTTTTGTTTACCCATTTAAAACAAAATTCCACTTTTTTGCAACAAAAGTACAAATACGAATTTTTGTTGCAAGCTACATTAGCAACGCTTTTTAATTATCAGACAGACAAGATTTTAAAAAGAACCATTATTAATTTTCAATTTTTAATTATATTATATCATGAAGAAGATTTTACTATTAGTGTTAAGTCTATTAAGTCTTAATGGCTTTGCACAATGGCCAGGTGGAAACGGTGGTTGGCCAGGTGGAAACGGCGGTTGGCCAGGTGGTGGCGATGGCGGTTTTAACGGAAACGGCGCAAGCAACCAAGGTAATATCAACAGTTATAAATCCGAAAAGGATATCGACTATGTTGGTGACAATGCAACCGGACATAAAATGGATATCTATTTTCCAAAGGATGATGGTAACGACAAACATCCTGTACTTATCCATATTTATGGAAGTGCTTGGATGATGAACAATATGAAGGGTAGTGCCGACCAAGGTACCGTAGGTGTTGCTGTATTGGAAGCAGGATATATCCTTGTAAATCCAAATCATAGAAGCATATCAGATGCTAAGTGGCCAGCACAAATCAATGACATCAAAGCATTGGTACGTTTCTTACGTGGAAATGCAGAAAAATATGGCATTGATACTTCCTTTATTGCTGTTTCAGGATTCTCATCAGGAGGACACCTTGCTTCAGTAATGGCAACTTCAAGAAATGTGAAAGGAGTTTACACAAAAGGATCTGCCTCTGCAGATATTGAAGGTGATCTTGGTAGATATACCAACGAAAGTAGCTGGGTGGATGCAGCTTGCGACTGGTCTGGTCCTGTAGATTGTCGTAACAAGGCTTGTGCCGGCAACGGAGGTGGAATGGCTCCTGAGGATGATATCGTAGGTGGCTGTAACGCACATAGTTGTCCTGACAGACACGCTCTACTTTCTGCAACGGAATATATCGATGCAACAGATGCTCCTATTTTCGTAGCTCACGGATCAGCTGATCAAACTGTACCTCAGTGCGAAGGCAAGATGTTCTTCGATGACCTTCAAAGAGCAGGCGTTGAAGATTGTGAATACCATCCTCATGGTGGTGATCACGGAGTAAATGGAAGTTTAACTGGTGATATGGTAAAATTCCTTAATAAAATACGTGCTAAAAAAGCTGCTGCTTCTGTAGGAGTTTCAATTTCTATGAGCGGCGACCAATATATTTGCTATGATGGTGAGGTTTTGAAAATCTGTAACAATGAAGAAAATCAATATGATTATTTCATATCTGATGTTTCTGGTAAAGTAATTATGACAGGTGTTATGACTCCAGAAGGTATTAATATCTCTTCTCTGAACAAAGGTGTCTATTTCTTACGCACCAACGGCGTTTCTTTCAAGTTTATCAAATAAACAGACACAACATTTCATAATTTTACATAACACGAATCTACTTGCAAAAGGGTGTATCCTCAGATACGCCCTTTTTGTATTGTTTACAATTCTTATTTCACCACCAAACGGTCTTCATTCATGCGCGACATATATTGCTGGATTATCGCTTTTAATTCGCGTTCCATCGACTTTTGTTGCTCTGTATTGCCCAACTGATTGTTCATCAGAAGAGAGTCGGAGAGTGCATAAAAACCAACTGGTTTGTCTCCATCAAACTGCAACAGACGACCTTGCTTCACATACTGATAGATTCCATTGCTATAATTGACTGCAAACAACGAATCAACTGGTGTATGTAACAAATCACACCCAAATGAAACATACGGCTGGTCATAATGTAACATTCCCAACAACGTAGGCATAATATCAATCTGCTGCGCAATCGCATCCTGTATGCCAGTGGTTGTCTCACCTGAAGGGTCGAAGAAGAGGATTGGAACACTAAACCGACCTAAATCAGTCTGATAATAGGTATGATCTGTTAGATTAGAGTGGTCGGCCGTCAACACAAAGAGTGTGTTCTGATACCATGGCTGCTTCGAAGCAAACTCAAAGAACTTACGAAGGGAATGATCGGTGTATCGGATACATTTATGGATAATCAACGGTCCCTCTGGGAATGTATCCTTATATTGCTCTGGAACAACAAACGGATGGTGAGATGATGCGGTGAAAACGGCTGTCATGAAGGGTTGCTTGAAGTCGGACATCTTCTGTGCATAAAACTGCAGGAAGGGTTCATCCCAAATAGCCCATGTTCCATCAAAATCCTCATCGCCATGGAAACGGGTGTCTTCATTATACTCCGTACGTCCGTAATAGTCCTGAAAACCCGATGAACGCGCAAATGCTTGAAAGCCCATCGACCCATTTTGCGCGCCATGGAAAAAGGCGGTGTAATAACCCTTCTTGGAGAGTTCGCCAGCCAAACCACTCACCGTGTTCAACGATGCAGGCGTCAGGAAGAATGGCTCCACAAACATAGGTATTCCTGATAAAATAGAGGGCATTCCATCGATACTTTTCCGTCCGTTACTATATGAATATCGGAAGGTGAGACTCCGTCCAACCAACGAATCAGCAAAAGGGGTATAGCCTTCATAACCACCCGGTTCCAACGATGAATTCAGACTTCCTATATACTCTTTTCCAAAACTCTCCACAATCAAGACCACCACGTTCTTCGTTTGAAACGCAAGCGTATCTGTCGGATAGTGCACAGGTGTGTAGAGTTGCTCCAACGTCTCCTGCGGGAAGTAAGAAGGGGTGACAAACGGTTTCTTACCAAAGGTTCGAATCACCGAAAAAGGTGTATTCAGCACCAATGCCGCCTGCGATGGCTGCGAGATATACTGATTGGCATTACTGATGGTAATCGGACGAACAGCCGTTCCAAAACCACCTCTCATACCATTAATCGTCAGAAAGATAACTAAAACAAACAGAAGTGTGCGGATAGGGTAGTAATACTTTAATTCCACCTCCTTGTATTCAGGTACTTTATAAAGCTTATACAGCGCATATATCAGAGCGATAGCCGCCAAGACCAAATACCAATGGCGGAATATCTCCGTCAGAAAGATGGATGCCAAATTATCTTCCCCTGCAAATTCTTGAAAAACAGAGGCTGTGGTGCGTCGACCCGTAAAGTTAAAATAGACCGCATCCATCAGGTTCATCACAATACCTAAACCATTGAAAATGAGAAAGAGTATTTTACCGATGAATGGCGACATTTTTGATTTCCAGTGACAAGGAATGGACAACAAAACAATCAACAGTATATTCGTATACAATACAGCCGAAAGATCGAATTTAACACCTCCCATAAGGATCTCTCTCCACTGACCGAAAGAGATGCCCGAAAAAGTGCTATAATTTTCTGCCCAATAGATAAAACGACACACCATATAAGCCAACATGGCCAATAGGAGATTCCACAACAAAGAGGGGATTTCACCCTTTAGATATGCTTTCAATTGATTCATTTTAACTGCTAAAAAAACGGATGTAAAATTACAAATAATCCATCAAACAACAAAAGAGAAAGGAAAGGTTAGGAGAGTAAACACATATCAAATTCATAGAGAAAAAAAACGAACCCATCTAAAATTTTTTTTGTTTTAAAAAACTCCGCTTTGATGGGGATTTTATGGTTCACCGTCACTTAAACGCATTATAAATTAGTCAATTAGGTTGTTTTGTATTAAAAAAATTTTTATATTTGCGTGCAAAGAAAAACAAATCAAGCATATTAGTTTGATGAAACATTAAAAGCTTAGGCTCCAGACGTCCGCGAGGATAACTGGAGTCTTTTTTTGTCACAATAAGTAAATTTGGAAGTTTAAAAGTATATAACTACTTTTGCACACGTTTTTGAATATTATGGGTTGATGAATTTTTCAGCGAATTTAGATACATGACAAAATTTAATTTATAGAAACATGAAGAAAAAATTATTATTATCAATGTGTGTTATGCTATTTGCTGCTGCCAATATATCAGCACAAGATAGTGTATTAGAGGATCAATGGGCGATTTTGGAAAAAAGAGGTTTTGTTCCTGGAAAGATAATCACACTAACAGGAGACACCATCGAAGGATACATTCATAAAATGAATTTACCTACAGAGGAAGAGGTTATAAAAGAACGTTCAGATGGTGGAAAAAGCGCGTATGCACCTGAATTCCAATTTGGAAAGAACATTCTTTTTTATGCAGAAAAAGATTTTTGGAACAACTATGGTGACAGGAAAGCCAAACAGAAATATAAAGCTAAAGATCTTGCCGGATATATATACGATTATACTGGAGACAAACGAGTTTTCGAGAGCCAGCTCGTAAAATCGATGCAAATGGTGATTAGTGGTAGATACTTCGTCGAGAAGGTAACAGACTGTAAAAATGGAGATAGAATATACAAATTCATGTTACCAGTGGATGTTGTCAATATACATCATACAATCGAGGATGTCAGATGTTGTTTTGTTGAGTATGATGCGATGATTCCTGCGGGAGAGAAGAGCGTTATTTTAATACGTGATCAAATCATTAAGAAGTTCTATGCCAAAAGATGTCCGCAAGTAGTTGAGAAATTCAACAATGGCGACTATACAAATGTGACAGACAAGAAGGATAGTAAGCTAAACAAATTGGCAAAATTGTCTGCGTATGTTGGTAGTGATGAAGAGAAGGATGCCATCGCTTTAAAAGCATTTATTGATTACTTGAAACTTTGTGGTCAGTAAGAAACAATTGTTTCAAGTTATAAAAAACACTCAATTTTCGCTGGTTTCATGCGGAAATTGAGTGTTTTTTTATGCATAGTGGGCTCTTTCTCCGCCAATCAATTTCGGACGAGAGTAGGCCGCAACCACATGAGCTTCTCCGATCTTCTGTTGTGAGAAGTGAACGGGAACCGCCACATCTTTGAGGTGCATACCAATAAGGGTGTCTCCGATATCGATACCAGCTGATGCTTTGATATGTTCAACCACGACAGGCTCTGTGAAATGATGGTATGCAGCAGTAGCAAAAGAACCGCCTCCATGAAGCCAAGGGACAACGCATACAGGTTCGTAGCCATACTTTTCAGCGCAGGCATTCTCAACGACCAAAGCACGATTCAGATGTTCACAACACTGACAGGCTAAAAAAACGCCCATTTCATCCGTAATTCTTTTGGCTGTTTGAAAGATAACCTGACCTATTTCCTCGCTGGAATCCTTACCAATCCGACCACCAGCCACTTCACTGGAGGAACAACCGATAACGAGGATAGAACCCCTTTTCATCGAATGTTCTGTTAATAATGAACGGATTATCAGCTCCGTTTGTTTCGCTATAAGATCTAAATCCATTGCAACGTTATTTTTTCACAAAGGTACAATTTAGATGGGTTCCATCGATGGCTTTTATGGGGGAATTTGCATGGTAAACTCTTTTTTTTTTTTACAAATTCTTATAAAAATTTTTCCACTACGCAAAAAGGCTGCGTAGTGATAGTTTTTCTTTGCAGTGCAAAAAGGAAATAAACAAAGCATATTGCACTCTGAGAGTTACCATAATAAATTATTAGATGTAAAACGAAAAAGATTAAAAACAATGGAAGTGAAACAAAAATGGGTGAAAGAGACAGGTGTATTCTACCCAATTCCAGGTGACACAACCTTGCATATAACGCCTGGGATGGGTGTTTTTCAGCTGTACGAAGAAAAGAGCATGGCTGGATCTCGGTTGGGTTTGCGACGCATGGCCGATAAGTTCACATTCAACTTCAAAATTTATGACCTTGATGCTGAAGAAATTATGCAGAAGATTGAGACCACATGGAATTCTGATGTATTTGTCAGTGGCAACAAGAATTTGGGCGTTATCTTCAACGGACTAAAGGGAACTGGCAAGACAATTGCTTCTAAAATATTGAGTAATAGATTCAATATGCCAGTTATTGTTGTTAATGCACCATACGACGGACTGGTCAATTTCATTCAATCTCTATGTTTCGAATGTGTGGTGTTGATTGACGAGGCAGAAAAAACATTCTGCGAGGAGAATGATGTACTTTTAAAGATGATAGACGGTGTTTACAATGAATCACGAAAGTTGTATATTCTAACAACCAATCGATTGAATATCGATGAAAATCTGATCGGACGACCTGGTCGTATTCGCTATATCAAGCAATTTGGCAATCTGACAGCAAAGGCTGTATCTGATTACATCAGTGACAACCTTATCGATAAAACCAAAACCAGCCAAATTCTGGATGTTGTTGACGGATTACAAATCTCTACAATTGATATTCTGAAATCAATTGTCGATGAGGTAAATATCCATGGTTCAATCGAAGAAAACACCATCTTGAACATTCCAAAAGCTAGTTACAAAATTGAAATTATTCAGTTTGAAGATGTGTCCAATACTCGTTTGGACGAACTCAAAACATTCATTCTTCAGCAATTGGCAATTGGAGAAAGCGTAGGAGAGTGGCTAAGGAAACCTTGGATTGATGCAGATGGCGAGAGGAAAACCAATCAGGACCAAATCGATGACAAGTTCGATGCAGAATGCTACTCTACACAAATTGCATCAAACTTCCCAGTATTAACGAGGGAGCAGGACACCCGAATCGGAATTGTGACAGAGGGACCAGACACACACGGATTCTTCACCGTCCGCAACTCATGGAGCGAGAAAGAGTCACTCTGTTGCATTATCTCATATCACGATGCGCCCTCTCTCTACCGTGGAGGGCTTCAGAAACTGTATGCGTAAAGATGACTACCACACCACGACGCTGCCACATCGGCAGATTGTTGTAGTTAATACCATGAGAAAAGAGCAATTCATTCTTGTCAGCATTTGAGATGCCAGAAATTTGCTTTTGTGCATCAGTAGCTGATGCTCCCGATTTACGTAACAACCAGTAGCAATGATTATTGAGTGAGTTACGATGCGAATCCTCCTATCTCCATCGGAAATAATACTACGAAGTCTTTTTGCGCAATCGATTTTTTGTTAAATATTTATTTATCCGTCAAACTAAAAACAAAAAGGGAAGAGCCGCATATGTGACCCTTCCCATTTCCTTATGCTATCATCATTCTAACGCCTAATCAACGTGAAGTGGCCTGTAAACTGTCTTTCTATCTCTGCGATATCAATCATATACCAATAATCGGTGGATGGCAATGCCTCACCATTATAGGTTCCATCCCAACCATCACTATCATCGCCTAAGAATTGTGCTACCAACTTTCCAAACCTATCATAGATGTTTACAATGGCATTTGGATAAACCTCAGCCAATTTGCCAACGATCCATGTATCATGAATACCATCGCCATTTGGCGTGAAGAACTCTGGAATGATAATTTCTGGCGGATCCAACGTGAAGTTGAAGGATGAGGTACATCCGTTGTCATCTACAACCCTAATAACATGGGATCCAAATGGTAAATTCTTGATGATGTCTGACGTCGTTGATGTGGACTTATTCTCATCCACCCAATAGGTGAAGACTCCCGTACCACGTTCAGGATCGGTGATCACCTGACGATCACGAATACCTACAGAATCCATCGACAAAATCTTTGGATTGGTTGTTACCACCACCGTGATTTGATCTTGTGCACTACAGGTTCCTCGCGTCATATCCACAACGTATGCTGTCGTCTCCATTGGTTTCACCACTGCCTCTGCCGTGGTAGCCACCTCCGTACTTCCACCCATCGTCCATAGATAGGTAGTGGCATTATACGAATTTGCATTGATCTTTGCCGTGAATCCTTCACAGATTGGCGACGTAGCCTCAAGTGTACCTGTCAAAGGCTCATCGACCTTGACACTCACCTGATAGTTCTTCTCACAGGATTCGTTGCGTGCACTAAAGTAGTAGGTGTAGGTGGACTGATGTCCGTTACCCGACTTAAAGCTAGGTTGTACCGTCACACGCTCACTATTGGTTGCCGTCTTGATCGTTTGGTCAGAGTCCCATTGGATGGTGGTGCCTTCTGGCTTGATATTGGTGATTACCAACTCCGTCTCTTCTCCCTCACATATCACTGGTTCTACTGGCAACGTCACATTGATAGTTGGTGTCACCTTCAACTCACCAATCTCAGTAGTGGCAACACATCCTTTACGATTCGCCTCTACCTTGTAGAAACCACTGTTATCTGCCACCGTTGCATCGATGGTATAAGACAAAGATGTTAATCCGTCGATGACAACGTCGTCTTTCTTCCATACAATAGAATAATCTAATCCATCTGCTGGCGTCACTGTAACGGATGATGTGAACTTATCACCTTCACACAATCCTAACGATGGTGTCGTGTTATCCAAAGCGATTTGTGCATCTACCAATTTGAATGTAACACTAGTTGGACAACCATTTGTGAAAGATAACATATACTCTCCTGCTGAATAAACTGTGAATGGTTCAGGATTAGGGTATAAAGATGCGGGTGGAGTTAATAAATATGTGTCATCAGGATTATACAAAGTGTAAGCGCCGTCTCCTTCATACTTAGGCTCTACCGTGACAGGACCACCGCAGAAATAGAACACCTCTGATGTCAATGAATTCGTATAAACCTTCGTTGGCAACTCTGTATTAGTAGGATCGGAGAGGGTTAAAGTTCCAATAACTGGACCTTCACCCAATATAACCTCCAATGGGTATGACTTATTACATGCTCCTGCTTTCACTGTTAAAGTATATGGGCAACGATCGCCATATTCACCTTCAAATCTATTGGTCGTAAACTCAGCAGTATTTC
Organism: Paludibacteraceae bacterium; assembly: GCA_017430235.1. Taxonomy (GTDB): domain Bacteria; phylum Bacteroidota; class Bacteroidia; order Bacteroidales; family Paludibacteraceae; genus UBA1181. The sequence continues at coordinate 17,898 of JAFRNH010000023.1, forward strand.
CACTACCCAAACGACCTGCCCAGAAATATTCAACATTAGATGCATTCGTTTTCACTTCACATTTCAATATTGCTTCCATGTTTGGACAGGTTGTGGCATTACCCACTAAAACGCTCAGAGTATCCACCGTAACACTGATCTTTTCAATCTTTGATTTACAGAGTTCTCCTGAGTTCACCTTCGCATCGTATGCATACTGAACACCATAGAGACCCGACTCCAAGACCTTGGAAGAACTCAATGTAGTGGTTCCGTCTCCATCTGCAAAATATGTTTTATTATAAGTCATACCTGCCACCTCATTTGTCAAGGCAACACTGGATGCCAAATCTACTTCAGTCTCACAAACTGCTGGAGGGTTAGAAATAGACAACAATGGAGTAGGATAGACGATCACCTTGATCTCCTGTGCTGGACTGACAGCATTTGTTTTATCATCTCTTTGTGCCACATAATAGGAGGTGGTTGTCACTTCACCTGCAGGATTTGTCGCAGCATTTCCTTGCAATGGATAGGTGTCACCTTCCGTACCTGGATCGGTGGTTGAACTAGGCTTCGTTGTTCCATACCAGATCAACGTGTAATCAGCCTCCGTCTTGTTGGCACTTGTCTGTGGATTCTTCTGCGCCGTCAAGTTTGCCATTGCTTCTCCTTCACAATAAAGCACATTTGCCACTATTGGAGGAAGCGCATCACTGATTGTCACAGTGATGGTTGAGAGCTCACTCTTACAGTTCGTTGAATTATCCACACGGTATACACTATATAGGATATTCTCTGTCTGACCATTCAGATTATTCACATCATAAACTGGTTTTGGTGCACCTTGTTGGAAGTCGGTTGTACCTTTCAATGCGTAGTAGTAGGTATAACCTGATTCTTCCACCCAGTTCTTAGTTGTGATGGCTGGGAATGTCTTATTGTCGCTCGTCACCTCAGCTGCGACAAACGAAACTGTGGCATCACCAGGTACGCTTGTGAAGTTAACTGTCACAGTCAATGGTGTCTCCTTACTTTCACACTCTACGCCGCTCGACATCTTATAATACTGCTTAGCAGTATAGGTGTAGGTGGTCGTAGTGTTAACCATTGTGTTAGGTGTGAATGTCGCACTAGTAGTGTTACCATCAGACCATACTAGTCTGTCGGCCATTAAGTAGTTCGCTTCATCCTTAGTCAATGTAGTTGCTAATGGAGAAGCCACATCACCCACACAATAATCAGAGACTGGATCTATCGAAGGTGCTGGCACATCATACACAGTCACCTTGACTGGCATACGGGAGCTTTCATTAGTGATACTGTTTGCATCACGTTGAGAGACGTAGTAAGTAGTCTCACCAACCGTAGCAGTAGAAACTGCAGGTGGGGTAGTAGAGCATGTTCCTCCAGTCATTGCATCATACCAAAGCAGTTCGTACGTCTTATTAGGATCCATCTGATTAACCTTAGCATTCTCTGTTAAAGAAGCAGGTGTGGAGTTCAAGCAATAAACCGTATCTGACACGAGGGGAGCAGGTGCGCCCAATATCATCACCGTCAATTTGGTCAATCCACTTTGACAGGTCGTACCATCAGGGTTAGTGACTTGTTGGAACACCCAATAGTAGTATGTCTCATCTGTTGTAGAAGCTATATTCTCTGCTGTAGGAGTAGGAGTGGACGAAGAGGCACCTGTAGTTGAGGTAGGTTCTGTTTCGTCTTTAAACTGACCTAACCACATGATAGTGCCGTCGGCAGTCTTGCCCGTCACAGCATCCGATTTACGGGTTAAGATGTCCGTAATAGGCTCCGTCTTCAGATATTGCACGGTGTTAGTAGTCAGTTTGGCTGGACTCTCATAGAAATCAGCCGTCACGCTACCCTCAGCACTTGAGCAATAGCCTGTGGCAGTGGCAGTAACCGTCATTACACCAGCCTCTGCAGCTGTAGTGATATCGAAAGTATTATCAGTCTTTCCATTTCCCCATTGCACCGATGCAGTGGCAGGGGTGGTCTCTACACGAACAGTGGTTTTATCGCAAACTGGCTCAGCCGATGGCTTAACCACTGCCGTAGGCATAGCCTTGAATACGATATGAGAGGTATCGAAACAACCCTCCGCACTTGTCACCTTGTAGTAATATGTATATGGATCGAGGCTACCTGCAAGAGAGGAGAGATCCGTAGCAGCCGCACTGCTCATTGCCTTATCGGTATACCAATTGATTGTTAATTGGCTGCCCACAGGATTAGGCAAAGAAGGAATGGCTGTTGCCTCAGGTGATTTTTGACTAGGGTCTGATACCGTTGCACAGAAATCACTCACAGTACCGTCCAAATCCACAGATGGAATACTATTCACCGTAACAACATACTCTTTCACATCCGAAATACATTTCGTCATTTCATCTCTCACAACATAATAGAATGTCTTAGGAGAATTAGCAGCCAAGACGGAAGATACGATTGGTTCTGAGGCAGGTGTCGACGCATCTGCATCGGCATACCATAAGATAGCATAATCAGAGATCTCTTTCGTAGGCTCTGTCATGAGAGTACCTTCACAGAATGGGGCAGGGTCAGTCAATGAAACTGTTGGTTTATCATTTGCGATGACGTGGATACTATCCCAGATCCAGCAACTTTGACCATCGTCACCAGGGAACTCAATATCCTTCACCAACAGATAATACCAATCAGCATCCTCCCACGTCACATTGTAAGAGGAGGTCTCATCACCAGGAGTATAACCAGCGCCACGCGCACCCGAAGCATTCTTAGAACCCTTATGCCAAGAAGCCACATACTTACGAGGTTCATTATCCGGACCAACAGTGATACCCATAACAGTAGGATCAGTAGGTGCAAATGGCTTAGTGGTGAGTTGTGCAACCTCACCAGGACAGAGCCATACCTCTTTCTCCTTTATTGAGTTTGTTTTGATTACTGTAGTAGGATCAGCAGAGATGATAGCAGCCTCTTTTACCTTCTCACAAGCAGCACAGTTCAGACCAGCGATTACTGGGATAGTGGAGATAGAGATCTTACGGCAAGGAGAGAATGCGGAGTTTTTCTTCCATGATTGATCAGCATTCAAATCAGAATACTCACCTACAACCACACGGAAATAGATACGTTTCTCATGTTTTGGATCATCTTCCAATTGAGAGAAGATATTATCCCAATACTTTTCTACTGGCACATCAAAATAATCCGTCTCGACCACCTCTTCTTGATGAAGAGTTTTCCATTCGATAGGGTTAGTATCACTTTCAGTAGAAGGATCTTGGAACGTATACTGATAAACGTAACCCACTTTCTTGTTTGGATCAATTTGATTACCAGTATATAAATAGAATCGTTTTACCGCATCAGAAGTGACAGAAGTAAGGGTCAACACATCCTCCGTACAGAGATCGAGGATATCCTTACCTGTACTTACCGAAGACTCCATGTTCACGTCAGGAGGCGTACAAACCTGGAATATGATGTTATCGATTGCATAGTCACGCGTCTCACCATAGATTGGAGTACCATCCTCTTTATAACCATAGTGTCTCACCTTCATTTTAATGGAAACTTCCGATTTATTACCCACATCACCCGCCTCGATTCTAAAATCTTTACCAGCATGTTTCCATCCATCTGATCCATTTTCGAAGTATTTGAACTCACTTTCCAGAACATTGCCTTCATGTTCCAAACGCACTTCGATGGAACCAGCATGATCCGAGATAGAAGCGAAATCCGCGCCAAAATAGATATCTTTTCCTGTACAAATATGGTCGATATCTATCTCGAAGAAGTCGTCCTGTGTTCCTTCATCCAAGAGGTCAAACTGAAGCATACCACCCGTCTGAGTACCCGAATTATCGTATGGAACACCACCCGGATAACCACCATACTTAGAAACGACATATACACCATGGTTATACAATTCCGTTTTATTCGGAACAGTACCAGCTAATGGCACAGACAATTTAGCACCACTTGACTCAATGTTATACGCTTTGACGAATGGAATCTTAAGATCTCCACCATGAGACTGAGAGGTGTGAACTTGTCCCGTAGGAATATTTTCAGTATGCGTTGTACCATATCTGTCAGTCCATTCGTATGTATTATCCGACACGAAATTACCAAAATCATCGTAGAACAAATTGGTCATTGCCATAGGTGCTCCATCATCACTCGTACAACAAGTTCCCGAATGAACCAACAGTACATCAGACTTAGCGGGAGTACAACCAGGCATAGTAACCTCAAGAGTGACCTTATAATCCGTTTCTGCAGCATCAGGCACGAAGTTGAAACTGAGATCAGAAGAGGTCTGACCCGTCACCGATTCCTTCCATGAAAATTTAGTACCTTCTGGGTAACTTTGTTTAGTAGTGATACGCAAAGGTTGTTCCGGACAAGGGTTACCCGTGGTTGAAATCGACGGTTTGATCGTACCGGTCACCTTTATATCATCGATACCAATAGGAATTTGGAAGCAATCATTTGCGCGATAGAAATAGAAGGTAATATTACCAGAAGCAGGAACAGTAGCCTTATGCGTTACGGTAGTGGATTTGCCGTAAGCTGGCGATGCTGTTGTGATATGTTTTGAGTTCGTCAATACAAGTTCATTATTATAACTTGTGTTGAACGACACATTATCATCACTCGACACCACTCCAAATTGCAACGCATTACCATTGATCACTCCCTGATTAGAATAGTTGTATTTTGTGATGTATTTATTTAGTTGTGTAACCTTTTGAACATTTACTAAATGATCGAAATAGGTAGGATCCAATAGATTGGATAAGGTGAAAGATAGCTCAACCGAAGAACCAGGATTCAACCCATATACAGTATAGGAAACAAATGGAATCTTTGCGCCAGAACCAATATTGACATACATATTGTTGGGCGTTTCATTTGCCTTACAAAATGAATGTATAAGTTTAGGCTGTGCCGTAACAATAGAATAGCCATACTGTTGTGGACCACCATCTGTTGAAAGATTATTTAGAAGAAAAACAGAATTTATCTTCTTCATATCATCATTAGCATCACTTGCAAAAACGCCACCAATACCTTCTTGTTTCGCATATTCAGGACCGATAAACATATCCGACTTGCAGAGCTTGGTCCAATCAAGATCCTCGTCATACCAACCATCCTCGTCGGAAGTCAGCACAGGACCGCAGAGTTCTGAATTCGTTTCAAACTCCGTACTGGCCACCACACACTGAGCGTACACAGAAGTTGTAGCATAAAAAAAGAGTAGGGAGATTCCGAACAGGAATCGAATCCCGTGTTTTTCAATATACCCCATTATTTAAACATTTTAAATTTTACTTTTTCGTTTTCATAAACTCATGCACCCTGCAAAATAATACAATGCACACCATACTTAATCAAACTTATCTAGTCAACCGTATTTAAACTTATTGCAAAGATGCGACTATTCATGATGTAAATAGTTTTACAAAACTATCCTAATTTTTCATTTATACCAACTTTTTACCCCTAAAAATCATTTGTTCATAGAGAAGAGGGGATTGATTCAACGATAAAAAAGGGAAGTTCGTACAAGGAGTTAGCACATTCATCTATAACGGACTAAAAAACAAGGGATTTATCGGAAGAAAACATAAATTTGTCTTGTCGATATAAATAAATAAACAACGTAACACTATAGGATATACACAAAAAAGAAACGATGTAAAAAGTAGAACAAAAATCACAATTTGGATTATTTAGAAAAAAAATCGGTGTGAGGCCGATTTTTTTTTGTGGGTAGGTGAGGGAAAGAGAAATTAGTAAGGGAAGGGGAGAAGAGTTATAAAATTAAATTCCAAATTGGTGCGATTAATAGGATGAAAAAGGAAAATTTCGGGGAAGGCCTATTTGATTTCAATTCCAAAATGGTGCGATTAATAGGGCACAATCTTGTTTTCTTTGGCAACATCTCGAATGGTTTCAATTCCAAAATGGTGCGATTAATAGAGCGGTTAGCCTCAAATCTTACACAATCCACAATTGTTTCAATTCCAAAATGGTTCGATTAATAGAAAGTAGCTCCAAAAATGTATAGCAATATTCATTGTTTCAATTCCAAAATGGTTCGATTAATAGCTTAACAACCGCATGTATTTTGGAGAAAACCGCACATGTTTCAATTCCAAAATGGTTCGATTAATAGTGAAAAAGGAAAATATTTCCAAAGTAGAATCAAATTGTTTCAATTCCAAAATGGTTCGATTAATAGTGTGGAGAGATGAAGACATAAAAAAGTTGGATTCTAGTTTCAATTCCAAAATGGTTCGATTAATAG
>JAFRNH010000024.1 GCA_017430235.1 Paludibacteraceae bacterium
AAGGGATTCCATATTGGCTATGCGTTCGAACAGGGATTGACTACCTTCAATCGTCAGAACAAAGGTACGCATGAGGTTATGTTAGGTTACACATGGTGTGTGACGAAACATTTCTGTCGTTAAAATTTTATGAAAAGGTTTAGAAAATATATTGTTGAGAAATATTATATTAAGTGAAACTTCTGACTTTTTAGTTGGAGGTTTTACTTGCGTAATATCATGGGGGACAGATCGGTTATTGTATAATAGTTAATAATTTATAGGCAAGATATGAAAAACACATTTACACTTGTACGATATGTCGCAGCGGTTGTGATATGTCTCTTTTTTGGCAGCGGTATAGGTGCTTATGCCCAATTTAACCAATTGCCACTTATTTCCGGAACGAATTTTTATGTCGAGGGGGCGGAGGCCAATTATTATAAGTCCGTCGACGAGATTACGGGTTGGTTGGGACTTGTAAAGCCAAGTATCTCCTTGAGAACGTTTAAGTTAATTGACACAACTAATACGAGTGCCAAGTTATCCCACTTCTTGTCGGAAGGTTCGTATTATGGAATCAATAGCTCGTCGTTCAGATTGGATACAATTCGTCTTCGTAAGAATGATGATTGGGGTATGGTTATCTCTGCAGGAAAAAAAGATCTTGGAGATAGAACACCTTTTATAACAATGGTGGTTGAAGGCTTGAAACCCGGCGGAAATTATCGCGTTGAGGTCGATTATTGTAATCCTATGACAGCGGATTATACGAATCCTGGCTCTACCATGAATCAAACAACAGGTATTACGACGAAACGTAGTAGTGGTGAGGTCGGAGGACTGATGGCTAGTGTGAATGATAACACAAATAATTTTAAGACATTTGATAAGTTACAACAAAATTCTAGTGGCAAGTGTGTAACGGGTGTCTTGACAAAGGGTACTAATAGTGAAACGGGTGCCATTGGTTCAGATGGACGTTTGACGTTAAATCTTTCGTTATCGTCATTGATTGCTCATAGTGCTATAAAAATTAAAGAAATTCGTATATATGGTGAGTTGGATGCTGTAGTCTTAGGTCCAAAACCAGCAGAGGTTTGTGCGGGTGGAGAAACTGCAAAATTGTCTATCTCTCAAACATATATGGGAGCTACCTATCAATGGTATAGAGATAATCAGAAGATTTCAGGCGAGACAGGCCCTTCTTATTTACATGTCTCTGGTAATAACACAGGTGAACACACCTACAAGTATGATGTTGTAAAGGATGGAAAAACAGTTTTGACATCTGCTTCATTTACGGTCAAAGATATCGTTTGTTGTATCGAGAACGGAAAACCTTCTTCCAGAAAGATGATCTGGCAAGATGATTTTGGAACTTTTACCTCACCTACGAGTTATTGGAACTGGGATTATACGGATATTAATAATCCGGTAAAAAAGACCGGAACCACAACGATGGCCAATCGGTATGAGTATTGTCGTGCAGGAGAGACAATTCCAGGTGCTACTTGTGAAATGATTGGTTATTCTGATGGATATAGTCAAAAGTTCGGCGAAGGTAAATATACGTATATTGCAAAAATTGGTCGTGTAAACGGAAACGTAAAAGATAATGCTGGTATCGGTTGGGTAAGTCAGACGGGTGATGGCTCGTATCCAGATGGAACGGAAGTTAATGGTACATTTCGTCCTTCCGGCAAAGAGTTTTTCCCAGACCACACCTATCCGGATGGAAGCGAAGCAGGAGCTTGTTTGATGTTGAATTGTGGAAATGAAAAAGGTGAGGTAATCTATTCTAGACAGATTGATCACCTATGTGAAAGAAAGCTAACTGTGAAGTGTTATATCAACAATTTCTCAGCATCAGGAAATCCTGTTATTATAAAAGTGAGAATCACCGACTTGAAAAATGGTAATTATGTTGAATCCGATGACGTGAAACGTTATTCCAAGGGTCACGGGAAAGAGTGGGTGGAAATCTCCGAAATGATTGATTTGACAGGTACAAGCATGAAATTTGAGATTATTTCCGTGGCTGGTAATGGATATCCAGATGATCCTAATGCAGGAAATTGTCCAGAAGGAGTCGCTGCACCATGTTCATATAATGAGAAGGGAAATGACTTGCTATTGGATGATATTCAGGTATGGGCTTGTTCTGCTCCTCCTGTAGATTTGTACTTCAGTTTGAAAGATTTAACCGTGGAAGACAAAACATGTGAGGGTGATACAACTAAGTTGATGGTAGATGTTACGGATGCTATGAAAAAGTATTATGAGGGATCTACCGCAATGTTTGTATACGAGTATACAAAAACTCCTGAGAAAAAAGATTCATGGCAGCCAATTAACACTACTCCTGTTGAGGATGTAGTTTTAACAGACGTTTCAGCTGTTATTAAAAACTTGGGATTGAAAGATGGTGACAAAATATACTTCAGAGTAGTAATGGGTATTGAATCCGTGTTAAATGAAGTATTAGCAGACCCAAGTGAGATATTCAACCCAGATGCAGTGTGTGCTGCGTATGTGGTTTCTGAACCTATTCTGTTGAATATCAGTTGCCCTGAGTGTACAGAACCAGTAGATCCTAAGATTAGTGCTGATCAACCTATTAAGAATGGAGAGATTAGATTGTGTAAAGGAGAATCTGTTACTCTTACATCAAATGATATCACAGGAACGGATAAGAAAGGGAAAAAATACACAGACTATACTATTAAATGGTATAAGGATGCTACAGTGGTAAGTAACACTGCTGGTACAACGGCTCCTTCTCTTACTGTATCATGGAGTGATGTGACAGAGTCGGGTACTGATTACAAGATGTTGGTTCACGATGTGTTTGAGGACCAATATGGAACAACTGGTTGTGATAAATCGGATGTAGTCAAGGTGATTGCTAATCCTGTTCCAAAGACAGATCCAATTACTGTACCTACTTTGTGTGAAACAGACCCTGCTCGTGCAACTGCATTCGCACAGAGCGTGGCTCACCTCTCTGCATATACCATAAAGTGGTATGATTCGGAAGCTGATGCTCTCGCTGATCAAAATGAGGTATCTGCACCAGACGTGGCAGGAGCTGCTGCTCAAGCTACCGCTTACGAGAGCTACTTCACTATTACAGATAAAACAACGAATTGTGTTAGTGAACCATATAAATACACCTTTACGATTCAGGCTGTTCCTGCAGACATTACGACACAGAGTGTTCAATACTTGAAATCTACAGGTACAACATTCACTAATACCATTTTGAAAACTGGTATCAAGGGTGGTGAGGAAGCAACAGCAACTACCTATTGGATGGGTCAATATCCTACCCAACAAGGTAATATCACTGACTTCTCTTCAAGGGTGACTGATCCTGCTGCTCCAGTGGCTCAATACCCTGATGATAAGACAAAGGATGAAAAGGTATATTATTATGTATATCAGGTAGAGGTTGTCAATGGCTTCGATTGTGCAAGTACTCCGACAGAAATTGAAGTCGACATCTTAGGTGCTCCTGCTCCTAATGTGACCGATACAGTATACTGCTTGAATGATACGCCAGATGCACTTACTAAATTTGCTACTGTTAATGACAATGGTACAAATAAGAATTACGAATTAGTATGGTTCAATAATGAGACTGATGCACCAGCTCAAGGTTCATTAACAGCGCCTACTATTTCAACATCGGCTTCTGGTTTGTTCACATTCTATGTGGCACAACGTGATGTGGATGATCCAGACAATATCAGTACGAAACGTAAAGTAAACGTCTCTGTATATGATGTGCCAGTTCCATCTGCTACCACTCCAATCCATTATTGTGTGGGAGAAACGCCAGTTCAGTTGTCTGCAACTCAAGGTGCAACATCCACTTATGTACAAGCTGATGGATATAAATGGGTGACAGTTGCAAATGGTGCTGAAAGCACAACTGCTCCTACACCAACTACAACAACGGCTGGAGAACAAGACTTCCAAGTAATAGGTTCTTATCTATTGGTTGCTGCTAGTCAGAAGTACTGCTACAGTGATCCGTTCGACATCAAGGTGACTGTTTCAGAGACGAAGGCTCCAGCTGCACAGACAGTTCAATATATCAAGGCTGATGTGGCAGCAGATGGAAAGACCTTCCCATCTTTGGATGCTGCAACAAACAACCCTTGGAAGACGGAAACGACAGAACCTAATTTCAATTATTACTATTCTGTCATCTCTACTTCTGATGTGAAACCTACTTCAGGTTATACTCAGGGTGTTCCTTCTCCATCGTTCGATGTGAGCGCATTGTCGGGTAACACACAAGAGTTGTATTGCTATGTATATCGTGAGGATAAGTCTAATCCAAAGGCATGTCCTAGTGATACAATTATGATTACGATTAAGATTAGTGATGCGTTGCCTCCTATCGTTAAAGATGTTTACGTGTGTGAAGGTACAACGATTCCTGACTTGTCGGCAGAGGTTGCTCTTCTTCCTGGATCGGGAAAGACTGCAGACGCTTATGAGTTAATATGGTATGGTGAAAAAGATCCAAACACTGACAACACGGCTACAGAATCACATGTTGGTGAGTCTACATATCCTATGGGTAATACGGCAATAGCTAATAATGCTGCTGTTACTAAATATTACTATTACGTTACACAACGTGAGAAGTTGACGGGTGCGGAGAGTACTCCATCTAAGATCACGGTGAATGTGCTTCCAAAACCAGTTGTGACTCCATTGATGGTTCCTCAACAATGTGAAGGCACAGTCGATTTGAACAATTGGTATAAGGTGGATAACTCTGGTGAGTGTGGTTCTCCTTTGACACCAAACTATACTTCTAGCACAAATATTGTTGATGCTACGGGTATCTATCCTCTTACCGTCTCTTATCCTCTTGGTTATTCAAGTCCTGATTATATCGTCAACTCAGAAAGCTTGTGTATCAGTGAAGAAGCTAAGATCCAAGTTATCATAGACAAGTTAGATAGTGTATGGATTGAAGGTGATACAACTGTTTGTCCAGGTGGTGATGTTGAATTACAGGCTAAATTGAAATCTGAAACTCATGGTGAGAACGATTGCTCTTATTCATGGATTGATAATAAGGGTACAACAAACAACCATATTTCATTTGTAAATCATTATCCTGATACATATGCTTCTGAAGCTGATAAGATATACCAATATACAGTGACAGTAACGGCAGGTACATGTGAGAAGACATCTCCTGTTCATGTTGTCAAGGTGGGTAACGGACAAGTTAGAGGTACAATGTCTGTCATAGAACCAGATAATGCTTGGCCTACGACTTCGTTTGTTAACGATATGGAACGTGAGTTCTACTCTTGTGGTGGCCAGATTACTTTGAAGATTGATTACGAGAAGACGGAAGGAGACTTTAGTTGGACTGTAAATGGTACTGCTTATAAGACAGGTAGTGAGATCACAATTGATGAAACAGATGTTAATTCAGATAAAACGTATGAAGTAACTTACATCAATAAGTGTGAAACGAAGGCGAAGATTTTGATTCACACAATACCGTTGATTGTTGTTCCTGAAGTAAGTATTGATACTTTGTGTGAAGGTGAACCATTCACAACGAAGTTGGATATTACTTGTATTGAAACACCATCGATACAGTGGTCTTTGAACACGAATGATATTGTCGGTGCAACAAATGCAACCTACTCAGTGCCTAGCGTTTTGGAAAGTAATGATGATGGACAATATTCATATAAGGTTGTCAACAGAGGATGTACTCGTGAAGGTGATTCTCGATATTTGGATGTTCAACGTTACATGAAGGTGACAGAGTTCCCTGAACCATTTATCGTAAAGAAGAATGCTGATCAAACGATTCAGTTGATGGTAGAGGTTCCTGAGACTACATTGAATGTTGAAATCGATAAGATTGATTGGGTTGAGAATGGAGTTAGCAAACAAGCTACTTCATCTAGATCTTATACAGAAACAGGCGTTGTGGCAGATCATACGTATGAGATTACATTGACAGACAATGATTACTGTTCAACTTCAACAACTGCTACCATTTGGGTGGAGGCAGACCTTCAGTTAAAGACAGATTTGAAGGATACCATCTGTTTGGGATCTTCTGCAATCTTAACAATCGATACGACAGGTACGGGTGCATTTAGAAAGAAGGGTGTTGAACCTAGTCTGACTGTATTGCGTTATACACAGGGTACAAAAGAATATGTTACCTCTCAGTTGAGACAGAATGGTAATATGTTAGAGATGGAAGTTTCTCCAACAGATTCTGCTTCTTATACAATTGAGTTCTCTTATGACGATCAAAAACTTGAGCCAATCGTAGAGATTGTGAATGTGATCCAGGCTATCGATTTGAAATTGCCTCCTGTCTCAACTATATGTGAAGGCGATACTATCCAATTAGGTGTATCTGACGTCACTCCATTAGGAACGACAGTGTCATGGAAACCTACAGAGACGATCATCTCTGACGTTGATTCAGATACGATCACTGCAGTGCCTACTTATTCACAGAGTCTCAACCATCAATATACATATACTTATATTGTTACGGCTACGAATAAGCAATGTGATGAGTCTAAAGAATATAAGGTTCCAGTTGTTGTAGATGAGGCTTTGGTTGGTACACCAACAGGTCCTGGTGTGATTTGTGAGGGTGATCAAGCAAAAATCGACGCATCAAGCTACGAGGCAACTACATATCTATGGACTGCTAACGAAGACACGATAGGTCAAAGTGCTACTATCATTGTAAGACCTAAGGAAACAACGAAATATGTTGTGGATATGACTCGTGGTGTATGTAAGGCAACTGATGAGTATGAATTACAAGTCACTTCTTTGCCAGTCATCACATCAGTAGATTCTGTAGGTATTAGAGATCGCGAAATTGTGATGGAACCAGGTAAGGGAACGGGTGTATTCTACTATTGGGTTGATGTTGAAAGTTCTAAAGCAACCGATAACCTCGTTTACAACTTGACATTTGCTAAACACGTTGCATTTGTTAGAGACGAGAATGGTTGTCAGACATCAATGCCATTTGAGGTGTTAGCTCCGCCAGTAATTATACCAGAGTTCTTTACTCCTAATGGTGATGGTGTAAATGATACTTGGGTGGTTGAAGTTCTTCGTGAAGTTTATACGGAAGCTACAGTTAAAATTTACGACCGATTTGGTAAGTTGATGATTGAATACTTAGGTGGTGATTCAGAAGGTTGGGATGGCCAATATAAAGGAATACCAATGCCTTCTACCGACTATTGGTATGTCATCGATATTGAAGAGATAGACCGTCAGTTCTCTGGTCACTTCACTTTAATTCGACAGTAAAAAAAGAATGTTTCATGTTTTTAATAATTTAGAAGAGAAGGTGAACTTGCCATTGCAGTTCACCTTCCCTTTCTTTTATAAGCCTCATCCATTATCCCTTATAGCAACAGATCAACTAAAGTTATATTTGCTCACTCGGAGGGATTGGGAGCAAGAATTGTCCATGGGAAAAATGTTTGGCGTCTTGATTGTCAAAGATGATGCAGACAGAGTAGGTTTTTTAGCAGCATTTTCAGGACAATTGGCAGGTTCGTATATACATGATTATTTTGTTCCGCCTATTTATGATTTGAATGATAGCTCCTCTTTTTTTAGAAGTGAAGAGAAAAAAATATCTGAGATTAATAAGGTTTTAGATAGCGATGGTTTTCTACAAAAGAAGAGTTCGTTGGAATCTCAGTATCAGGAACGTTTGGCTCTTTATGAACAATTGAAAGCGGAGAAGAAACGTTCGTTACAACAAGCTAAAGAGGAACGAGATAAAAAACGACTTGCGGGAGTTTCGGGGTCAGAGTCTCTCGAATTGATTAAAAAGAGTCAGTATGAGAAAGCGGAAGCCCGAAGATGTATAAAAGAATTTGAAAAGTACCTGAATGAAGCACGAGATGCTTTATACGCATTTCAGTCTTATGAGACGTCGCTCAGAACGAAACGCAAAGAGAAATCTATTGCATTACAGAAACGATTGTTTGAACAATTCCAGTTTCTGAACGCAAGAGGAGTAAGGTCTACGTTATTAGATATATTCTCACCTGATCTGCCTCCAAGTGGAGCGGGAGAGTGCGCGGCACCTAAACTGTTGCAGTATGCGTATTCGCATCACTATCAACCGCTTTGTATGGCTGAATTCTGGTGGGGTAAATCGCCCGACATGCTTATTCGTCGACATGGTAAATTTTATCCGTCTTGTACAGCTAAGTGCAAACCGATATTAGATTTTATGTTACAGGGACTCGCGGTGGAGCCTAGCCCTCTCTCTTCCTCTCGCTATTCGATGAAGGATTTATCCATAGTTTACGAAGATGAGTGGTTGTTGATAGTGAATAAACCGCATGGATTATTGTCTGCTCCTGGATTATCTAGCACACTTTCTGTACAATCCATCTTGCAAGAACATTATCGACAGACTACATTGAAGGTGACACATCGATTGGATATGTCTACTTCTGGATTATTGGTTGTCGCGAAGAATGAGGATGTCTTTTGTCGGATGCAAGAGATGTTTTCTAAGCGAGAAGTTAAGAAACGGTATTTAGCATTGTTGGATGGTGTGGTAGAGAGAAAGAAGGGTAGGATAGAGTTGCCGATTAGTCCTAGTTGGGAAAACCGACCCTATCAGGTGGTCAACCATGAGAATGGCAAAGAGGCAGTCACTGAATATGAATTGATCGAGGTGAAGGATGAACGTTCAAAGGTGTGGTTTTACCCGTTGACAGGTAGGACGCATCAGTTGAGACTGCATGCTGCACATAAGGAGGGCTTAAATTGCCCGATTGTAGGCGATGACCTATATGGAGATCCCGCGGAACATCTATACCTTCAGGCACAGAGGATTGAATTTGAACATCCAATCACTCATGTGTGCCTAAAAGTAGAAGTCCCATGTGAGTTTTAAGCCTCCATGAATATTTTGTTTTCTGTAGCTAGTTTTTTCAGGTTGATAAGAGCATATCGCATTCGTCCAAGGGCGGTGTTAATGCTGATACCTTCCTCTTCAGCAATTTCTTTGAAGCTCAGATCCTTGAAGAATCTTTTCCGTACTATTGTTTGTTGGTTCTCTGGTAGTTGATCTATTAGTCCTACTACACCGTTTAATGCATTCTCTTTTGCCCAGTATTCTTCAAGACTATCATCATACAATTTGATGTCGTTGAGCAAGTCTGTTCCATATTCTTCATTTGATATGGTGTTTTCATTCTTGTCCTTACGATACGTGTCTATGATTAAATTGTGCGCAATTCTAAGTAGCCATGAGACAAACTTACCCTTTTCGGAATATTTGCCTTGGCGTATGGTCATGACGGCTTTGATAAAGGTTTCCTGAAATAAATCATTAGCCTCATCTTTGTCTTTTGTGGCTGTGTAAATATAGGAGAAAACTTTATTTTTATACCTCATCAATAACACATCGAATGCATCATTGTTGTTATTCGCATATAACTGAACCAACTCGTCGTCAGTCATATTTTTTAAACTTTCCATATCTTCCTTGTTTTAGTGAAGTAGGAGTGTTTCGATAGGCATAAAAATTTAAAAAGTTTAACATTAGATGTGGCAAATCTATCTATAAATTTTTTATCGACAAAATAATTTTCGTGTTTTTTTGCTTTTTTTGTTTTTGTGATGATAAAAATCACGCACATTCACCTATAATCTTACGCTTAGTCTTAAGATTGCCAACAACGCGTTTTCCGTTCCTTCATATAATGATGGATTGATGATATACTGAATGGATGGTTGTATGTATAGGAATTTGACGATTCGATATTTATAGGTTAATTCACAAATCGTTTCATGCTTTTCGTCGTTTGTAAATAAATTCGATACGCAGGCAATACCTAAGACATCAACGTGCCGTTTGGAAAATAGTTTGTGGAAATTGAAGCCCAAACTGGCTGTTGCATAGACATTGTTTCCTTTTTTGGGGGCATAAGCTAATTGTGAAAAAATTGTTGTACGAGCACTTGGGTGACTCTCTAGGGAGGCGTATACTCCGTATAGGTTTGTCGCCGTGTGATAATTAGCTCCCAGCTTATAAGTTCCGTGTTCCTCGTGAGAATATTGCCATTCGGTAGCCAGCACGAATCCCTCGTTGGGCTTAATCTTCCATCGTATGTTAGCTGGGTTGTCTTCAAATCCCTCAACCAATCCGTCGTATGCGCATGCCTGCCATCTCCATCGGTCGTTGATGTTCCATCCCAACTCAAATCCTAACCCATTGAGAGGAAATGAAGGAGGCATTATGTTTTGAGAGAAAACGGCATTCATGCCAAATGCAGCATTGACGAACATGGAAGACTCGTCGTTCACAGCAAAGTTGCTATTGATGTCTTGAAGTCCGACCGTGAAGTCCACGCGATCATTAAAACTTTGTTTGTACCATACCTCGGTAAGAAATGTGTAATTGCCCACATCATTATCGTCAGCGTAGAAACGGTCTCCAACCAATTTTTCGGAAAAGCCGCCTCCTTGTGTGTTTGCACCCGACACCAACAGTTCTCCTCCTTTCCATCCACCAGCTTTTTGTATATCTAGATGGAGACTTAACGAGGCGTAACCGACATATTTAGTGCCCTGCTTTACGCCTCCTTGTATATTTGCGGCGACATCACCATCGTAAGAGAAATGTGCGGAGAATGCATGGTTTGCTTCGAGTTTGCTGACCGAAAATGCGTCGTCCACCTTTGCAGCGTATGAGACTGTGTTCGACAACAATGCAACCAAAAGAAAATAAATAAGTGTAAGTCTATTAGTCATAAAAATAAAAATCGTGCAAAGTTAATGCTTTTTTGCAGATTGCAAAATTACTTTTATGGCCGCCTATGTGTTTCCTTACTTCTCACACACTCCCCAAATCATTGCGTTGTCTGTGTGGATCTCTACTTTTGTATACTTTTCTGTGAGGATCTGTCGCACCTCCTCTTCGGTTTGAAATGGGGCGGTGAACCACCCTTTAGGGGCAAGGATATGACTCACCAGCCAATCGGCACGGCGCAACTTGCCTCGCACGTAGAAGGAAAAGATGAATTTGCCTCCTTTTTTTAGCACTCGACACGTTTCGTCAAAAGCCTTTATTTTGTCAGGAAAGGCATGAAATCCGTTCATGCTCATCACCAGATCGATGCTTTGCGCTTCGTATGGCAGGGCACCCACATCTCCTTGCTGTAGGGTGATGTGGTCATATCCCTCTATTCGTTTCTGTGCTTGTCGCAACATATCCTCGCTATAATCCAGGCAGAAGATTTTGGCATTGTTGAGCCTCTTCCATTGCGTGGAGGTGAAGACGAGGGTGCCACAAGGGACGTCTAAGATCGTGCCACTGAACCCTTCTGGAATGTAGGAGAGCATTTGATGTGCGATTGCTACATCATCAGTGCCTCCCCAGAATAATTTCATATACGCTTTGGAAAGGATATTGTCTTGCGTCAGGACTCTATCGTAAAAGCTTTTGGAGTCGTGGTAAGCATCCTTTATTTTGTCTTTTTGCATATCAACTATTATTGGTTTATTGTTTCTATGCAAATGTATGAAAGAGGGGGTGCAACTGGGTTGCAAATTTCACCATCGTATAATCCTCTTGGCTGAATATCTCCGTCATATTATACCTTGCTACCAAAGCGACCATCAAGGCTACGGAAAAGACCATAGCCACATCGAAAAGATTGCTGACGACACTCATCGGATCGTCGTCTTCGCCCATGCTCATTCTCCTTCGGTTATTTCTTCTCATGGCACTCTTCGATTAAGTCTGATAAATATTCCAGGTCGGCCAAGTCTTGGGCATACCAGTTTTGCTTGAACTGTTTCGTGATGAATCCTATCGCACTCGATGCCAATCCAACAACGGTGGTGGCGAAGGCTACCTGCATGTTGTAGGCCATGGAGGCGATGTCACCGGGAGAGAGTTCCACCAAGGCTGGTCCCATTGGTATCAACGTATCCATCAATCCCAACATAGGGCCCATCTTCAAGAGCAGATTGGATGGATACACCTCTCTTTGCGTCATAATCTCATAATTATCAACTAGGTGACGCACCTTCGCTTGACTCTCATGGTTCTCTGCCATCTCTTTGATACAATCAATACTCATCGTCATGGCTACACCACGGTTACTTCACATCGTTCTGGTGAGACGGAAGACACCACCATTGCTGATATTGCAGTTGCTACAAACTCAGGTCAAATCAAGACTGGTTCACTTTCAAGAACTGATCGTATGGCAAAATACAATCAATTGATTCGTATAGAGGAAGAATTAGGAAAATCATCTAAATATAGTTATAAAAGAATCAAATGACATTTTGTCTTTGAAAGTATAAATCATAAATGAAGGGAAAAGTCGCGTTGTGAAGCGCGACTTTTTTGTGTTCTTTTCATCCCATCACCACATCCAACACCATCATCATGGTAAAACCCAAGGCGAAACCTATTGTTCCGACATTGGAGTGGTTGCCTAGTGATGCTTCTGGAATCAGTTCTTCGACCACTACGTAAAGCATGGCACCTGCGGCAAAGGGAAGCAAATAGGGCATTATGATTGTGACAGTCGATGCAAGTAAAATGACCAACATTCCACCAATTGGTTCGACCACACCACTCAGACTGCCTATGGCAAATGATTTAAGACGACTGTTCCCTTCATTACGGAGTGGCATGGAGATGATTGCTCCTTCTGGAATGTTCTGGATGGCAATACCAATTGAAAGTGCTAACGCTCCTGCTACGCTAAAATCAGACGAGATGGTTCCTGCGATAGTCACGCCGACCGCCATTCCTTCCGGAAAATTATGAATCGTGACTGCCAACGCTAGCATTGTTGTTCGAGACAAACGACTATGCGGACCTTCTTGCTCTCCTTTGGGATGGAGATGGGGCGTGATATAGTCGATGAGAAGTAGGAAAGCGAACCCACTCAACAGACCGATGGTCACCTGCCACACGTTGCCCATATTCATCGCGGGAATAATCAACGACCAGACAGATGCCGCTACCATCACGCCTGAAGCAAAGCCCAGTAAAACCTTTTGTAACCGCTCGGGCAATTCGTTCCTCATGAAAAACACAAATGCGGAACCTAAAATCGTTCCTGCCAAAGGAATCAGTAATGATATTATTAACATATCCATATCGTTTTTGTTTTACACAACAAACATACAATGTTTTTTATGCAACTGAATTGCAAAATTTCTAATTCGCATTATACGCCTTCACTTAACGAAAAAACCTGGAAACAGCTTTGTGTCCCCAGGCTTTATTGTTAACCGTATTATAGATTCTTTTTCGAACTATTACTTCTCGAAACTATAGAAGAATGAAGGGAATCCAGTGACTGTTACCACCTTCTTCTCAATCGCTCCTGTCTTAGGATCGTAAGTGCAGAATCCATTGTATTCATCGTTGGCTGAGCCATAGACAATCTTACCTTTGTGGATACCTATGGCGATACCATGTCCGTTGGAATGTGGAAGTCCTTCAATCACTTTGATGGTTCTGTTGTAGAGGTCCACAATCACGGGAGCACCTGTACGTGCAGTGTACGTGTTGGTGTTGGTAGGGTCAAGTCCTATTGCATATCCGTAGGCATAAAGTATGCCGTTGGATGTATATTGACACTTTGCCAAGATGTCGAGGTGACCGCATGACAGACCCTCCACTTGGGTGTTGGTTAGGTTGAATGTGTAGCTTGCATCGAAGTCTGTTTCGCCTTTTTTGATGCGTGCGATACCAGCATCCAGTCCAGGAATGTATCCGAATGAGCCTACACAGCTAATGTAGATGTCACCATTCTCATCCTCGAAGATGGATTGATTGTCTATCGGACGTGTTGGCCCGCAGATACCAAGCGAGGTGTTGCGGATTCTTTTGATGAAACTATCGTCTGACACGTTGTAGAGCGCCATTTCGATAGCATTTTCAACAGGCATCCATTGTGAGTTGTATTGCTCCAAAGCCACATAGAGAATGTTGTCACGAATATATAAAGCACCCGGATAGGCGGAGACACCTTCGTTTCTGAGAGAAGAAACATCGATTCTGGAAATCTCCTTCATGGTCTTAGGATTGAAGGCGATGATTAAATCAAGACTTTGACAACAAACGTATGCTTTTTCTGCGTTGGCTTCTACAACGATGGCTGCACTTGAATTGGCAGGAAGTGTCATTGATCCTTGCAATTCGAGTTGATTTGAACTGTTTAACACATAACGTTTCAATTTCAATTCTGTTCCACCCATATAATCAGGGAAGACGTAGATGTTGCCACTTGGGCAGACACAAGGATAGGAACCAAATCCGAGAGGAATGGCGTTCTTGTTGTCGTAATTGATACCTCCACTGAAGTTGCCTACTGCTTGTAGATAACCACTTCCGCTATCACCAGAAGGATTGGTTACTGTGGTTGAAAAGAGAATTTTCCCAGATTCCAAATTAGAATCCTTCTCGTCTTCTTCTTTACATGCTGTAAATATGCTTGCCAATGCTACGGCAAAAAATAAATACTTAGTTTTCATTTTCTTTTTTCTTTATATAAATCATATTTGTTATTTCATCACGTATCTAACTTTAAATGCAAAGTTTCTTCCTGGCAGAGGTCGATTAAGATCTGAATAAACTTTTCTGTTGGTTAGGTTCTTCACCTTAAAGGAGAGAGTCCAACTGTCATTTAGGAAACTATGTTCGATGCCTGAGTCGATGGTAAATGAGGTAGGAATCTTTCGCTCTTGGTATTTACTCATCTCGAAATCATAAAAATATTCGTGGATGTAGGATGCGTCTACAAGGAAGCGACTGTTTTGTTCCTTGCCTCCGAAAAGATTTTCCTTGTGTAATTCGAATCCAAAATTGCCGAGCAAATATGGAATGTTGGGCATACGCATGTTGTACGTTGGGTTTTCTGCGGAGGAACCCGTCTCATGTTCCCTATGGTCACGAAGGTCTTGGTAGGTGGCGTTGGCATAGAGGTAAAGCACTTTCGCTACATCTCCCTTGAATTCCAGTTCCACACCTTTGGTGCGTACTGTTCCGAAGTTGGCATAACGTGCCATGCATGGAATCATATCTGCCTGATAACGAATCATCTCTTTTAATTCATTGAGGAAGAAGTTGCCTTCAATTTCGATGAACCCATATTGGTGATTACGATGGTAGAGTAGACCAGCATTAAGTCCGTTGCAGCGTTCGGGTTTGAGGTCGGTAGCCGGTAGAATAGAATAACCGTTACCCACTAACTCTTCGGAAGTAGGAATTCTCACTTCGGAGCTGAATGAGGTTTTTGCCAATAATCGTGGCGTTATCTTATAACGCAACGATTCACTTCCTCCCCAATAATTCTTGTTGAGTTGTATCTCTTTGGGGTTGTTGATAAAGGTCTGTTCCAACACCTTGGTTTCGGATGCATAATTGAAATTTTTGATGGTCGTGGCGCTCATGAACTTGTTGTCAAATAGAGTTAAGTCGTATGAGAATCCTACGGTAAAGCTTGTCATGTGACTAGGAAAGTTGGTTTGGTATCCGAAGGAGAGATCCATCAGTTCGTTTTTGGGGTTCTGTCTTGTATGAGTGGCATACAAGTTGAGGTTGAGCGTGCTATGTTTGTTCAATATATAATTCAGATTCAGTTTAGATGTGAAATCATGTGTTCTGTTGTCAGAATCAGATGCGTAGTTGCCTTGTTCACCTCCGTAGGCGGAGACTGCGTTGTATCGGTTTCCGTCCCAATCGTAACGATAAGGAGCAGCATCATAGAGACCATTTTGTCCGTAGCTATAGCAAGCGTCGAAATCGAAGTCGAGTCCCTTCGCAATGAAATTGTCCCGTTTGAGGGAGATTGCCGTGATGGCAGCTTGTCCATGTGTGTAAGCCTCCCGAATATCGAAGTCGATTCCTTGGATTTCAGCGTTGGTGGCTGTATAGATCAATTCCAATTTTGCTTCATCAAAATACCATTTGGTGGCTTTGAGAGAACCTCCTATCATCATTTTTTTGAATCTGTCATGATCGCGTTTGACCACTCTGTTGTCCAGATTTGGAAGCTCCATTTCATAGCTGTTGTCAGAATAGGTGAGTACGCCGCCCAACCCGAATTGCAATCCTGTTTTTTTATTGTTACGTTTGAAGGCGGAACTTAGTTTGTGTGTGTTGAAGGATGCTATTTCATAGCTGGCATCTAAATAGACTGGTGGGTATTCTTTAGTGACCACATTGACGGCACCACCCAAT
>JAFRNH010000025.1 GCA_017430235.1 Paludibacteraceae bacterium
ATATTTACTTCTGAATGACCAAATAATCGTATCACGACCTACAGGATAAGGATCTGTCATAGCCTTACCGCTTGTTCTACGACCTTCACCCTGCACCTTCTCACTTGAGCAACCATCCACACCAATAGGGTATTCTAAATTCATCAACTCGTATGGTATGCTACATTCTCCATGCACCACTCTCTCAATAGGAGTATTTCTTAACGAATCACAATCGATGACAACTGGTTCATTAACACCCACTTCCACCAAGATAGAATCTGCCACATCAGAACAGATACCATCTGAAAGGACTAACTTAAATTCATAAGTACCGCTTTCTTCTACTACAAAGTCGAAAGACAATCCTGTTCCTCCCATCGGTTTGTCATCCATATACCATTGGAAAGATTTTATCAAATTTACAGCATCCGGATTATCCAAAGTAGCCGTAATAGGCAACTTGTCACCCGGAGCCAAACATTCTTTTCCATCTCCACCCGGATCCTGCAAAGTGAATTCATAACCATTCAAATTCACTTCATCACCCAATGATCTGTTTGTACCTGAGCACTCTTCATCTAAGGCCGACATGTAGAATGTTTCTGTCATTCCAGGCACAAAAATATCTGGATATTGTGACTTAACAATAGTATCAAAATAAACGGAATCCCCCTCTATTATATCTATCGTATGATTGTAGAAATGATTTGCATCATATATATTGAATGTTTTCAAATTTTTCACAGCAGCAGCTGAGGAGAACGAAGCCTTTAAGAAAATCGTATCTGAAGTTTTCAAACAAATTTCTTTCGTCAAAGCTTCCAACGTCAAATTAAATGCACCAGTTCTAATCTCCACTGTTGAAGTCTCCGTAGATGAAGGATTTGAAATCACACCACACATTGCAGTTTCCGTAGATATGATACTAGCACTTAAAGTCATACCAACATGACCCACCAAATCTCTATATCTCATCACCAAAACTCTACCATCAGTGGTTGTATCAACAACATCCCCATTTCCATATACCAAACGCCAATTGTATTTCAAAATGTTAAATGACGAATTGATAGGACTTGTGCTAGCAGTGAATGACATCAATGGAGTGTCTTCATCCTGACCTGGCGTCACACAAACTGGGCTTCCGCTTGGAGTTGTCTTAACTGTGAAAGATATGTTCTGCACTGTATAAGGTATCTCCAATGGTTCTGCAGATGCACAGAAGTCATCTCCGCTGTTATCAACCTTAACATATAACATACCTGAGATTGAAGAGGTTTCTGACAATCCATCAGGGCGGAATACCTGAGTAGCATCATCTACCTCAACAACTTTACCTGGAATTGACCAATTCCATATCAAGTGAGCATCTGGTACATCCTTATTGATGTGTACTAGGACAGAATCACAACCAGTTGCGGTATCTCCTTCGAACGATAATTCAACAATATGTTTTGGACTTAAAGTGAACTTCTGCTCATGCTCACATATATCAGCATCTCTTGCAACATACGTAAGTGTAGCTATTCCATCGAAGTCGGTATCCATCACCTTTCTATTATTTCTATCGTAGATGGAAACTGTTTTGTTTTCACCAATAACCAATTTCACAGAATCTGAAGATACGCCCGTCACTTCCGTAGTATCTACAACGATATTACCTTGCGAATCTTTCCAGAATATCTTATATGTATGATTTGGATCGATCAATGAACGGCAACCTGTAATGAATACAGAGTCACCTTCCACATAACAGATTCTCTTATCCTGATCTGGACACATCGGTCCACCATACATATTCATCACGTTGATATCAGACTCCGCCACCAAGAACTCGTTACATACATCGGTAGGATTGCTAGCCACCGTACGCAACTCAGTAACAGACGAACCGATAATAACACGATACTTCACATTACCAACGAATCGTGGATCTGTAACAGAAACAATCACATTGGTTTTGTTATATGACAATGCATCGTTATAGTCCAACATATCCACCCATTCCTTCGTATCCTTGTCTTGGTATTGGAACAAATATACTGGGTTCTTTATATAATCACCTTTTTGAGTGGCAACCAATTCTACATCACGTCCGTCACATACCACAACATCACCCGTAATCAAATTACCATCAATGTTAGCCGACAATTCTGCTTTTGGTAAACATACGGAGAACATGATATCATCAATCAACATATCATTACCATCTCCTGCAAGACCATTGTTATAAAGGACTACCCACAAAGAGTGAACCTTCTTTCCTGGTTCCAATTGAACATACTGTTCAATGTGTTTCCACTCTGTTGATGCAGATGGCAAATCACCTGATTCAATATCTCTATTCAGAATATTAACTGGATCTATATCATCCATTGCCTTATACGAAATTGGCAATATACCAGTTCCATCGATATCTGCCAACAAAAAGACAGAGATGTTTACTGGATTCATTCGCTTATTTGGATCTGCTGAACTGAACTCTTTTTTCGTTGCGTTACGAACGTTCATACTAAACGAGAATCTATCTGCTGCACAGGTCAAATCAACTTTCTGCGCATAGATGGCCGATTTAGAGTATTTCGTTTCTCCTGAGTTTACAAACAACATGGCTCCATTCACATTACCCGTTGCATCAGAGCAATCCAAGAAATCACCATGATCATGTCTATCTACTGAATCTGGATTTGCAACGATTGCATAGTATCCATCCTGCAAACGATAACTTCCATCATCACACCAATCATACAAAGGAAGGATTGGATTAGCATGCAAGAATAGGTGTCCGTTCGTTCCTACATATTGGTTGGATCTTGAAATCTTTCCATCATCATCAACCACTCGTTTAAAATTAGTAGCCGTTACAACATAGCCATTAGGATCTGGTGCTACATACTTTGCAATACGGAAATATGTCTCTCCTTGATTTGAAACAGCCAATTTTGTACTATCATCATATCTTGCACTATAATAGCCTTGTCCATTTCTAATTAAATTAAAATAATCAGTGGTGCTTCCTGGCGTATTACCTGCAGTACCAATCACATTACCATTCCTATCAACAGCCGAAACCGTTCCATACATGGTCATATAATCTTTATAGACTTGGGATCCATTCACATAAGTGTTCTCATCCAAGAAGTAACCAAACGTTTCGTAGAAGAGTACCCTACTCTGCAATCCCTCACAATCTTGATTTTGACTACAATCTGGCACCTCATAGAAGAATGAAGGGGTCTTATAGCCATTGTATGAAACACGATAGTAGGTGTTTCGTTCTGGAGACACATTTAATCTAGCCACATTGTGACCGTAGATTGTGCTCCAAGATACTCCATCGTATGAATATTCCCACGTAAACACAGGTTTATCGATATCTGCTATGACTCTTTCTCCTATCGCAGTCAAATGGTTGGAATCCTGTATACATGTCGAAGTAGGATAATAAGAGGTAATATAGAATTGGCAGTCATCCATCTTCACTGAGACACTACCTACCAAATCGTTATTAACATACAATGAATAGACTGTTGCTGATGTAGGTGCAACAGAGACTGTAGGTGTTGTAGATGTTGCAACCGTCATTCCACTTTGGTCTTTCCAAACGTATGATGCTGCTCCTTGATAATTTGTAGACAAAACCACCTCTTGTCCTGGGCAAACAGACGTATTATCCGCTCTTACCCAATAACCACAATTCGATAAGGAGGCGTTCACCAACTGAGAAACAACCTTCACTTTTCCCGAAATAGTATACTTGAGGACAAATGTCGTAGGTTTCTGAAGCACTACATCAATTGATGCTTCATCATCGTAATCAAACCAGGTTGTATCTGTACCCGACAAATACCCCCACGACCATGTTGTAACATCTTCTAACTGCACGGCTCTAAGTGTCACATTATCACCAGGACAAACTTCCAATGCAGAGGTAGAGATTCCTGCTCCACATCTTCCCTTCTCGATGTAGACGTACTGTGTCATCGGATCATAACTGATACAATAGTAATTCTCTCCAAAGATACCACTACCCACTGGTTGAATCACAAACAATCCATCAGATACCCAATACTCAAAATCAGAATGAACACTTGCTCTATTCTTATCAAAAGTTCCTCCGCCAAACCTAATTTGTGCCTTAAAACCTTGACTATCACCACTTCTCTGAACCGTATGCAACAATATTTTGTCACCGACCTTCTCTGTATCATACCGACCATTCCATACCTCATCTCGAACCACATCTATAGACATGGCAGTCATAAAAGTACAGGACAATAAAAACAATAGCATGATACCCTTCTTCGGAATACATACGAATTTTTGATATATGTTTTTCATGTTCATAATATTACATATAGTTCAACTTTTTCTCCGTTGTTCGTCATTCACTTTTAAACGCAAAGACAGACAAAAATACAAAAAAAAAGGGGAATTCAAAAAAAACGCTCAAGAATTTATAAAAAATGTTAATAGCTTTTTTCCTTTTCGTATATAGAGACAAAAAAAAAGGCGTTCAGCACAAGCCGAACGCCTCCTCACTATTGTTTTGTTTTCTTATTGAACAATCACCTTCTTTACAGATGAACCTGATTTTACAAAGTATACACCTTTAGTAGTGAATGTCACTTTGTTATCCATATCTGGTACTGCTACAACTGTTTTTATCAGTCTTCCTGAAAGATCATAGATTGAAATCGTAGACTTCTCTGCAACTAAAATTGTACATACACCATTTTTAACTGGGTTTGGATAGACCTCGAAATCTGATTGTGATGATATTGCAGGCACATTCACACTCATGCCAACACATGTTACATCATCGATTTCCAAAGATTGGGAAGACCCTGCTTCGTCTTTTACTTGCCAACTGAATTTGACAATATCTGATTTATCCAAACTCATATCAACACCCCATGTATCAGCTTGCTTCAAACTGCTCCAATTAATAGTCACCTC
>JAFRNH010000026.1 GCA_017430235.1 Paludibacteraceae bacterium
GCATAATAAGCACGATAAATGATAGCGTAAGCATCAAGTAAAAAAAGCTTTTTTTCCATAAGAAAAATTTAAGGTGACTTCAATAAATTCACCGTTTAAATAAAAATAGTATAAAGCGTGGATTGTATAACCCACCTTTATAATGACAAAGATAAAAAAGTAATTAGAAAGAAAGATGTTGTAAAGAGCAAAACCATTAAAATAAATGAAAAAATATTACTAATTTTGCAAAAAATTTAATCGACGATGATAAGTATCGAACAAATAAAAGAACCCATTCAAAAGGAATACGAAGAATTTAAAATAAAATTCAGAGAAGCATTCCAAAGCAACAATGAACTTATCAACGTTGTTAATAAATACATCCTACAAAAAACAGGAAAACAGATCAGACCATTGCTCACATTATTAGCAGCTAAAAGTTTAGGTGTTATTAATGAAGATACCTATCGATGTGCAATAGCAATGGAGATGCTTCATACAGCTAGTTTGATACATGATGATGTAGTAGACGAAAGTAATGAGAGAAGAGGACAAGCATCTGTCAACTCAAAATGGAACAATAAAATTTCTATCTTGATTGGCGACTATCTACTATCTCAATCACTCGCTATAGCTAATCAAACTAAAAATCTGAAAATACTTGATAAAATAACCAGTTTAGGTAAGCAACTATCTGAAGGTGAACTAATTCAGATGGATAATGTAAAAAATATCAACTGCAAAGAAGATAGATATTTTGAGGTGATCAAAAAGAAAACAGCCTCATTGTTTGAAACTTGTACATACGCAGGAGCAGTCTCTGTAGGAGCCAATAGCGAAGAGATAGAAAAACTAAGAAAATTTGGTGAGATATACGGAATCTGTTTTCAAATCAAAGATGATATTTTTGACTATATCTCAACCGAAAAGAAGATAGGAAAACCTGTTGGTAACGACATACGAGAAGGTAAAATTACGTTACCTTTAATCTATGCACTCAATCAAAGTGAAGAGAAAAATACCTACTTAGAGATTATCAAAAACAAAAACTTCACGAAAGAAAATATTGAAAAAATAATAGATTTTGTCATAAAAAATAAAGGCATTGAATATGCTAAACAAAAGATGAAAGAATACCAAGAGAAGGCAAATTTATTATTGGAAACAATAGAAAATCAAGAGATTAAGCATTCACTAGAATTAGTATTACAACATACAATAGAAAGAGAAGCATAAAAAAAGGTTGTCGATTGACAACCTTTTTTAGTATCATAAAATAATCTTAGAAATAAGAGATTTCTCGACCAGACAAAGATGAAAGAAGATGGTTGATCAACCGACTAGTACCAATTCTAAACAAAGAAGGATTCATCCATTCCTCACCTAAAATAGAAGCAACGATTGAATAATAAGAGACAGCAGTTGCTGTATCAGAAACACCACCAGCTACCTTCAAACCAACCTTTTGATTGTTCATTTCGTTGAATTCCTTAATCGCATTGGCCATCACATAAACAGCTTCATAAGTAGCACCAACAGAAGTTTTTCCTGTTGATGTTTTAATGAAATCAGCACCAGCAACCATAGCAATGATACAAGCTTTTTTAATAAGTACTGGGTCGTTCAACAAACCAGTTTCCAAAATCACCTTCAATTTTGCATCCTGACAAGCTGATTTAATTTCAGTAAGTTCATCATACGTCTCCTGATAGTTTTGCGAACAGAATTGAGATAAAGGCATAACAACATCAATTTCCGTAGCACCTTCCATAATGGACATACCAACCTCAGCAATCTTCACCTCTGGAAAAGTATTTGAATGAGGAAAACCTACTACAGTAGCAATCTCAAGATCCTCCTGAAGTGAATCCTTTACCGTACCAATAAACGAAGGATAAATACAGATAGCAGCTGGGTGAGGGAGAATCTCAAACTTTTCGTCAAACTTGTTCACTAATTCCACCAAGTTGGAAATAGAAGAAAAAGTATCATTCGAATTAAGAGAAGTCAAATCTATACAACTCAAAATATTACTATAAACAGCATTCACATTATAGGTTTTGAAATTGTCTGCTATAACACGTTCAACTTGAGCAGTAACATTCTCTTTTTCTAAATTAGAAAAATCATACTTTGAAAATAATTCTTCGAAACGATCCATAAATATATAATAAACAGTTATTTAAAGTGAGTCAATAAATTGATTTTATAAAACTCACTGAAGTTTTTCATTATTAATATGACGAGTGGCATCTCGCTGAGTTTTCTTTTTTAAATTAGCAGCAAAAGCCTCTTCTAAGTTGACACCAGTTTGATTGGCAAGACAAACAAGCACCCAAAGGACATCGGCCATTTCATCTTGCAACGAATATTGAAGATCGGATGCTTTGGAAGATTGATCTCCATATTTGCGAGCCATTACACGAGCCAACTCCCCTACTTCCTCCATCAACACAGCCGTATTTGTTAATTCGCTAAAATATCGAACACCATACGTTTTAATCCATTGATCGACGGTGGACTGTAATTCATCTAAAGTCATACCTTATCTCTTTATGTACTCAATAAAAAATTTTTTTATCTTCTTTACTTATCAACCTTTTCTTTCTTATAGATTTTAAAATATTAAATAATATAGAAATAAATAAGTAATATAATAGGTTGTTAGTAACGTTCAAAGAAAAAATAAAAAAGAATTTTTTATATCAATTTTAAAAATTCATCCACATTAATTAAGTAAAAATGTTAGTAAATTATCATTGAAAATCTGTGATTTAAAGGGTTTACTAACACTCTTAACAACTGGGCAAAGATACAAATTATTAAAAGAAATTAGCAGTTGAAATGTGTAAATAAGTGGTTAAAACTTTTAGTAAAAATAAAGCTAAAAAATTTGGAGTTTATAGGTTGATGATTGTATATATCTTTTTTTCAAATAATAAACTTTATTTTTTATTTTTTACTTTCCTCAATTTTACAAGTTATTAACAGGTTTTTCAATAGGTTTATAAACATAAATTAGTAGTAATATTCATTAAAAAACAAGCCGCACCCATATAGATAGTGCGGCTTGTTGATATGATAGCTGATTGTTATAACGAAACTTTAAACACTTCGCCATTTACATTTACTATGAAGACACCTGAACCAAGCGAACTGATTGTCTCTTCATTTGAAGAGATGGGACCAGAGTAAACGATACGGCCCAATATATCTGAGATAATCACGCTTGAACCTAATGTAGCATTGCCTATGACAATAGTTCCATTATTCGTCCATACATGTGATAAAGAGTTAACATGCTTTGGTGCTCGTGTTTCATCATCCTTCTTATATACTACCGAAATTGTAGAATTCTCTGAGATTTCTGGTGTTTCATAAAGATCATCTTGCAACTGTTCTGTTACATCATCACCATTGAATGAGACAGATTCGATAGACCATCCTTTTTCAGGTTCAAAAGCTAACTTGAAGGTCTTACATTCTTCCACCATCACATCAATCTTACCATTAGCACCATCTTGGATGGTTAAATAGACTTCCGGACAACCTTCTGTTGTAATTTCACCTTCAATATTAAATTTTTCCTCTTCTGCACCATATCCTGGTTTGAATATGATTTTATAAGTATATGAGCTACAAGACTCTACACTATCAACATAAGATCCTTTTGTAAAAATCTCTTTTGATAATTTATATTCTGTAGTTGTAGAATCGGTCAGATTTGTTTTGCTGAGTATAAACTCTGTTCCATCTGTCCATACTTTTCCACTCTTTCCCCATGAGATTTTTATAGTATTATTTGAAGTAAGAGTTGCTTTTGGATTCTTTGGAAAGAGATGGTCTCCATAAGATATGTCTACGGCTACTTTTCTTTTAAATTTTTTGAAACATTCCATATCTTTAAAAGTAGAACGCTCTACTGTGAATTCGTAATTAACCGCTCCAACATAACTTGGTATTTCATAAGAATAGTCTGTTATTCCAGCCTTATAAGGAACCTCTATTGTTTCTTCCTTTACATCTTCTCCTACTGTCCTCTTTAATGTGATAAGAAATGGACTATCGTCATAATCAGTGGAAGGAGCGTTTGGAATTTTCCATACAAATTGCTTTTTTGAATCTGAACCACCATCATCGAAATTTATATAAGAAACTTGAGGACAAGCATTTATTTCCACTGTTTGAGACTCATAAGTATACAAAAGTGTTTCTTGAATACCATTAGCCTCTGTTATTAATTCACATTCATGTCTAAGTTTATATCTGTAAGAAGAATTCAGATTATGGTATTCATCTGTTGTAGAAACTTCTACTGACAAAGGAGCTGGATCATATTTAGCATAACGGGCTACCACTCCTGGAAGATCGACATAGGAATCTGTTGATGCATCAATCAAGTAAACAGCACCTGATCCTGCAATTCCGGAAGAGTTTTTTCGTGTCCAATCAAAATTAAGCATTGGCTTGGAATTATTACAGTCATAATAGGCTTTGGTGATTTTTAATCCAGGATTAGTAGGATAAGTCAATGTCACTTTACGATAATCTGGAATATTATAGTCTTCGTCTTCTCCTTGACCTGAAATACCTTTTTTCCACCAGTGTCCTTTTAGGTCAATTGAAATTGTTTTACCCAAATCTTCTTGAGAAACAGGCACTGCGAACGTATAATAATATGTTTTCTCGTCACTTCCTCCCTGTGCAGCAGGTGCATCTTCACCAGCTGATTTTTCGCCTTGCAACTTTCTTCCATCAATGGTAGATCCTGCGTCGCCTCCATCTGTATTTAACACAATAGATATCACATGCTTTGTATGTGTTTTTTGTGTCAGCGTAAGAGGGTCGCCATCTTCACCCCAACAACAACGTGCATTCGCTTCTCCTCCCCATGTTTGGTAAACTCTGATTTTGTAGAGAAGTACACCATTTTCAGGATCCCATTTGATTTCATCAAGGTAACTGTATTTCTCCCATGAACAACCACTGGTGATAGCAGAGGCATTTTGGTAGGGTAGTAAGCAAATTAAGCTTAATAGCAAAAGCCGTCCAAATTTGGAGATGCGGCTGCTATTTTTGCTGAAGAAATTTCTTTTCAATTTCTCGCTTATAATAGTTATCATATTCATTTTTTTCATTTTAAATTAATTGTCAATTCAATTTTCACTTATGTGTTTGTTAGAGAGATACTTTAAATATCTCACCATCCACTTCTACTAAGAAGATACCCGAACCTAATGAATCGATTGTCATCTCATTCGAGTTAATTTTTCCTGAATAAAGCACTTCACCAAAACTGTTTGTTATGGTTATCTCTGAGTCAAACGAAGCATTGCTGATGACAACACTTCCATTGTTTACCCATACACGCAACCATGAGTTAGCGATTCGTGGTGCAGGAGAAGCACTGTTTTTCTTGTAGACTACAGATAATGTTGAGTTGTCCAATATCTCTGGTGTCTCATACAAATTCTCTTGTAGTTGATCTGTTACATCGGTGCCATTGAAAGAGACTGAACCAATAGACCAATCCTCTTCTGGCGTAAATCTAATTTTATAAGATTTGCAAGTTCCAGCGAGCATATTTGTCTTACCATTAGCTCCGTCAAGAATTGACAAGAAAACAGGTTCTTCATCCTCACAACCTTTCGTTTTAATTGTGTCAGTAATGTTCAATTTCATATCATCCATTCCTTTAGCAGGTTGAAAGAGGATATCATACAAATACGAACTGCAAGGTTCAGCCTCGTCGATATAGGATAGTTTATTGTATTCAGCTTTCGATAGAGTATCCAGTTTTACCTCATTGGTTGTCAAGTTAGTACGACTAATAATGAACAATGTACCTTCCGACCAAGCTACACCCTCTTTTTTCCAAGTAAGTTCGATATTAGCTGGATATGAGACGAGTGCTGCGTGAGGCTCACTTGGATAAGTGTGTTTTCCAGCGGTTAATGTCACAGCTTTCGTTTTTCTTAATTTATCATAGCAACTAAGATCCTTTGTTGATGATCTTTTAATACTAAACTCATACTCTGCGCTTTCTGTAGAGACAGGCACTTCATACGTATAATCTGTTTTTCCTGGCTCATATTCAATTTCTTTGGTAGTTTCTGACACGACACTATCTTCCACTGTTTTTTTGATGGTAAGAAGGAATGAACCGTCGTCGTAATTAGATGTAGGCGCTGTCGGAATATTCCAACTGCAAGCTAGTTTATCATCATTAAGTTTGAAATTCATGTCAGAGACTTGAGGATAAGCATTGACTATTACTTTATTAGATTCAGACACATACGTAAGAATATTTTCGATTCCATTTGCCTTTGTTTGAATATTAATCTCTTGTCTCAATTTATATGTGTAAGATTTGCTTAGATCGTGATAAGGAGCGGTATAAGCCACTAAAGAAAAACTGGTTAGGTCACTTCCTGGCGAATAGACTTTCGTGCCAGGCATAGATGTCATAGTGGATGAATCTGCCTCACACAAAGTGATGACTCCATAAGCATTCAGTCCTGTCGTATCCTTGCGTGTCCAATCGAAGTAGATCATTGGATTATTATTTGCGCCACAACCATAGTACACTTTAGTTATTTCTAGTTCAGGATCTTTTGGATTGTTCAATGTAACTGTACGATAAGAAGGCTTATTAATATCTTCGTTTTTAGTGGAGCCAGCTCTGCACCAGTAACCTTTCAGATCAATCGTGATTTCTTTTCCTAAATCTTCTTGTGAAGCGGGAATATCAAATTCTAAAAAACGAGTTACATCACCATTATCAGAATATGGTTCGTCAGTTACGGTAAACAGAAGTGCTCTACCATCAATAAATGTTTGATTTTCGGAAGAACCACCGTTATTCATTTGAATTGTGATCACATGTTTGTCTTTGGTGTTTTGTACCAGTTTTAGAGAATCTCCATCTAATCCCCATCCACATTGTCCAGAACCACTTCCTCCCCACGTTTGGTAAACTCTGATTTTGTAATGAATTTTTCCTTTATCAGGGTTCCATGTGATTTCATCTAAATCACTATACTCTTCCCAACTAGCTACGGCTGAAGCGTTTTGCCATGCCAATAAAAATAGGCTTAGAAATAGTGCCCATTTAAATTTTGAAGTAGGACTCTTTTGTCCCGTGGAGAGATTTCTTTTTAGTTTTTCTCCCCCAAAAAACATTAAATTCATTTGTTATATTTGTTTAGTTACTAAAATCTATGGTTCATACAAAAGGCGATTTATGATATCACCATGATATTACCCATATTTGTGTTGATATCTTCCCTTTGTATTAAATATTCGTAATTGATATAAGTGTTTATTTTCAAATTGTTACTTTTTAATATAGGTTTGTTTTCTATGTAATTTTGTCTTCTGCAGATGAAGTAAAAACGATAGCTAATGGAATAGCTATAATTGAAAGAATTTTCTTCATTTCTCTACATTAAATTTAAATTATGGTTCTATGTTTATTTATAATTGTGTTACTCAATAGTAGAACCATATAACCGTTGAATAATCGTGCAAATCTAATAAAATAGTAGAAAAATTTATAACAATAAATGTAAAAAATAATATCTTAGTAGCGTAATTTATATAGGAAAGTTCTATAAATTTACCCATTAGTGTCTTGTTAAAACGGGACAGTAGTGCTCTGAACTATAAAGTTAACGAAGTATGAAAAAAAAAAGAATAGAAAGAATAGAAAGAATTTGAATGGAGAAAAAGCAAATAACTCTGATTCAATCGAAAAGAATTTGAAATACTGTTTCTGGGGTGCTGCCATTATATTTGTCGTTTCGGAATACATCAGTTCGGGAAGGGTCTTAAATTCTGTGACATCTGAAGTGCTTTGGACAACTGTGATTATTACAATTGTTGGAGTCGTGCTCTTTTGGATTATATTCTTTTGTTTGAATGATTATAAAAACAAATGGTTGAAATTTTCGTTAGATGATAAATTAGTCACTATTGCAAGAGTTTTCACTTCCTTTTTTGTCGGTTTTTTTGGGTGGATTCGCTAATATGTTCGTATGCGGTTATATACCCTAATGATGAACCGATTAAAACACATGAGTGTCCTATTGATACATTTTACACTGATAAAAGAGGTTCCACATTTATATTTTACTATGAAGGTGAGCGTCAGGTTATCTCGAAGAAGATACCTAAAGTAGTTGCTAAGAATACAAGTTCTTTCGTATACGTAGTAGAGACTCGAAGTTCTATACTGAATATGGACATTATTGAGAGTGCAGGATTCCGTAGAAAACAAGAATAACGTGACAGTTGTGAAATTCACCATTTAAACAAATAATATGTAATGAATACGCTTGATATTACACCTGAAAAACGTCGTCTTCAACAAGAGTATGACGAACTGAAAAAGAAATTTGCGAACCTGATGCTCACTTTTGAGGAGATGAAGCAACAAGAGGGTCCGAAACTTGGTGCGTTATATCTGAAATTATTTGGAAATAATAAATATCAAATTTTAAATCTTCAAGTGGAGATAAAGTTGCTTGAGATGCGTAAGCAGTTACTTCAAAGATATATTAACCGTGACGAAACACCTGATTTGCAGAAGATATCATCAAAAATTGAAGAAGCTCTCTCCGCATATAATAAAATACTTGAAAATGAGGCTCAAAAACTCAAAGATGCAAAAGATTATTTAGAAGCTCCTCTATTAAGTGAGGCAGAAACAAACGAGATGAAATCTTTATATCATTTGCTTGTGAAGCAACTTCATCCAGATCTTCATCCCAATCAAAGCGAAGAAGACAAGGATCTGTTTCAGATAGTTCAGACGGCCTATGCGCTTGGTAATTTAGAGAAACTACGAGAGATCAGTCTTGCCTTGGATGCCGGAAAATTGGTTAAACAGGAGGATTGTGGAGATCATCTTCAGGAGTATGTAGACACGTTGAAAGGCAAGGTTCGTATTTTGGAGCAAAAGATATCGGATTTGGAAAACATTTTTCCATATAATCTGAAAGAACAATTGTTTGATCAGTCGTGGGTGGAGCAAGAGCAACGTAGGGATGAGGAAATGATTGCACTGTTGAAAGAGAAACGAGACCACTTATCAAAGATAGTGGAGGTGATGTCGGAGTATAAAACGAAGAAGCTATGAATACAGGGATTGTAAAACTATCGCCAGAACTTTTGGCACTTGTAGGTACGGGGAATGCCAATAGTCTGATGCCATTCAGTCGTGAGATTTTTCTTTTGGACATTGTTGTGGCGGGGACGACGCATTGCAAAATGATTCATGAGGTGGAGTCTGAATTACTTCCATCGACTGTATTGCGCATGATACGCCAACCTGACAACGAGTATGATGAGCAGGCGATAGGTATCTATTATAATGATCTACGAATAGGGTGGGTGCCACAGCAACTGAACACGGTTATCAGTCGATTGATGGATGCCGGCAAGGAGTTTTTCTGCCGTATAGAATCAACGAAAATTGTAGGTTCGTGGGTGAAGATTAAGGCGAAGATATATATGGTGGAGTGAAAAAATCCTTTGCGTTTAACGTTATTTCCTTACATATATCTTTTACGAAACAAAATTCTTAATCTTTGAATTCTTAATCTTTGACCATAATTTTTTGCACAGAAGATATTCTAATGCCGTAGCTAAAGTAGATAATACCAAAGCGATGAGAGATTTGATGACGAAGAGATAGTTGTCATTGTGTATCTGCCAATATATTTTTTTTATATATTTTGAAGCCCTAACAAAATCCTTTTGTTGCACATCCATGGGTAATTCGTCAAGAGATGAAACCTCGATGATATTCGTGGCATTGTCTTGTTTGTCGATGAGTAGATATGAACTATCTGTTGCCATAACAAGATACTGGTCGTATTCGGCTATTGAATCGATGGAATAATAACAGTTATTATTTTTATAACCTTCATAGAAGTTGTCAATTGAAGAAAACTCTCCATATGAGGTAGTCACTTTGATTGTAGGATCATCATAAAATAAATCGTAATCAATGCCGAACCAACTCTCAATAGTACTGACGCTTAAAAAGTAAATAATCGTGAAATTATAGATAAACAAAGGTGTAATGATAGCATTTCGTATGGTATGTTTAGACTTCTTTTTAATGGAAATTCCATAAGCTAATAACGTACCTAACACAAGGGGTGAAATCACTAATATCGTACTTCCGTCAGGTCCGAAAATGGTCATTATAAGTAATATGAAGAGGGCAAAGGTAATTCCACCTGTTAGAATCAAGGTGATTGCGAAAAAAATAATACTTTTTAAAAGTCGTTTGCTGTCACTATCCTTCTTTTTATAAAAACGGATCGCACCTTTTACTATTATTCTGATGGGAATAATAAGTAATAGAATAAGAAGAGTATCTATAATAGCATAAAAAGCATATCTATGGGACGACAATATACGGCTAATGTATCCTGCTAATATAAACCATGGCACCAGTACCAAAATTGTAGCCAATAGCGCTCGCAACGAATATTTGAGAATTCCTTTAAGCATTTAATAGTCCTAACATAAATAATATAGCATCCATCAATCTGGTTTTATGTCCTTGGTTTCGTCGTATTCCTAGTGTAAAGAAGGTCGTAAGTATTTACAGCAACTGGCTGCGAATATGCAAATATATATCAGGAAAACGTCTTGAAAAATAATCAGGCAATTGTTCACACATCAGCTGTGTTTCTCCATCCTCTATTTGGAGAAGATTTGTATATACCTCGTTATTTACAGAATTATCCACGAAAAGAATCCTATCAAAAAAAGAGTGGTAAAGATTCAAATTTTTGTATCCCTCCTTCCATTTCAAATCTATAGTTTCGTTGTCAACAAAATGTCCATGGAACTCTGATCTGACAAGGACTCTCTCCCTTGCGATTTCTTGATTGTCTAAACAAAAGAAAATCATGTTTAACGTATAACCCTGCTCTTTATAGATTTTTGGCCAATGCAAGGGAAAAGTGTCAAAA
Source organism: Paludibacteraceae bacterium (assembly GCA_017430235.1). GTDB lineage: Bacteria > Bacteroidota > Bacteroidia > Bacteroidales > Paludibacteraceae > UBA1181. The sequence goes on from JAFRNH010000026.1 coordinate 10,974, forward strand.
TTCGTTTCATAACAAAAATCCAGTTTATGGTTCAATGATTCTTTTACTTGCTCTTCGAACAATTGCGTAGTCATATTCCTCGCCATCTCGTCTCTAAACTCACACTCTTGCAAAGAAGAATATATATGCAGATAAACTTTGTCATAGTCAAAAGAGACAAGACCCTCTCTCAGGAAAGAAGAAGCAAACGTGGACTTTCCCGACCCGTTACAGCCAGCTATTACAGTAAGTGTCGGCATTAATACCCTTTGATTTTTTTGTTAGAGAGTCGGTTCTCCCGTTTTCTTATGGCATAAAGTTCATTACGAGGGATCACTATGCTGTTGAGTATTTCCTTCGCTTTACTCATCTGAAGAGCAATAGGCACTCCGGTGATGATTCTATCCTTGGCATTTGTTGTCATATACTACGTTTTTCATTGTCAATCTTCTAAACACAAAAATAATCACATCACATCAAAACACCAACTTGTAACTAAAAAATATTCTCTAAGTTCCAATCAAAGCAAAAATATTTATTTTACCTGTAATATGGTCCTTTTCATGAGCCTCTCCTAATCTTTGACCATATTTTTTTGAACAGGAAATATTCCACTACCGTAACCAGAGCCGATAACACCAGAGCGATAAGCGTTTTGATGACGTAGAGATAGTTGTCGTTGTGAATCTGCCAATATAGATCCTTTATATATTTTGAAGCTTTGACAAAATCTTTATGCTGTACATCTATAGGCAGTTCGGTGAGAGATGACACTTCGGTAATTGTTGTGTCACTGGCTTGTTTGTCAACGAGCAAATCATTGAAGAAAATGCAAATCTACTTAGAACAACCGTTTTTCTCCATTTCAATCAGTAATTTTTTTGCCATTCTTTTGATTTCTTCAGGAGAAAGTCCAATCTCATTTTTTTTGAGTTTATTATTGTTCATGTTCAAAACCATGGTTATCCAAGTTTTCATATACTGATGACATCCATTTTTATATGACGACAATCTAGGTTGCTTCGTTTCAGCTTTTTCCCAATTTTTATGATTCTTGTCACATAAATTATAGTATGCATATGATATAAACCACGAAGCACCCATTGTTCTCAATTTGGTTTTTGCATCATCTTTCTGAGAATTTATATTGGGCTTCCTTTTTAGAGGAGAATGCGATTCATTCTTGCCTAAACATTCCTTCAACCGCTGATACTCCTCCAACAAATCCCACAGTCCATCTTCACTGAGCACACCACGCTTGAGGTCGGCTGGTAGTTTACCCTTTTCGTCGGCTTCGAAATCAGTGCGCCATTTGGTTTTGTAGTAGTTGTCTAATTCGTCGATGGTGGGTTGTAAAGCGGAAAAGTCATCGATCGCTTGTCTCAATCGCTGAATCACCTCATTGCTTTGGTCAAAGAGGTTTTCCATCTGTTCAATACGTTCTTTCTGTGTCATATCTGTGAATGTTTGAGATACAAAGATATAACGTGTGTTCTATAAATTCATTGTTTATGCAAAATTAATACAATTACACCATAATGGACGCGGCAGGTCATAACGGACGCGGCACGCCACGTCCCTACATAAAAAAACGATAGTCAACTAAATCCACCTATTTTAACCTAGATTTGGTTGGCTATCGGTATGTTTTTGTATGGATAGCCAACTAAATCTATACTTTTTGGGTACGATTTAGTTGGCTATCTGATATTTTGACGGAATAAGTCGTCGGCAATGATTTGGTTCTGAACATCACCGGCATACTCGTTGTTAACCAATCCTTCTGTTGTTATCATAACCATGAACACAGCCTTTTTAGTCTCCGTCTTTGACTGAAAGATGGCGACTTTTTGACGTAGCTCATCAGCATACTTCTTTTTTATTTCGTACTTACCTTGTGAGAATTTTATTTCACAGAGGTTGATGACTCCGTCGGCACGGTCGATTAGCAGATCTATCTGCGTACCTGTTTCATTGTCGTTTTTAGGACGGTAGAGCCATGAATAGACACTGCTGATGACGCCCGTTATCCCCAATGCATTTTTTATTTGGTCGATATGTTGTAAACAGACACGCTCAAATGCCAGTCCGCACCATGCATTGTAAGTACCTCCGCCTATGGATCGAGACCAGAATTGCGGGTCTTTTGTCGAATTGTCTTCTACAAATCGGAAATAGAACAACGTGAAATTGTCGAATAACTGATAAAGAGTGTCTTTTTTTGCTTTTCCGATGGGAGTATATGTGCGGATGAAACCGCATAGTTCGAGTTCTTTCAGTATTTTTGAAAGTGTTCCGCCATGATCTTGATTGATGGCTGTGGCGATTTCTCCGCGTGTCATTCCGGCCTTTTTCTTTCCCAATGCTCTGACAATCTGGATATAGGGTTCTTTGTTTTTGAAGAGTGATGAATAAAGAGCGTCGAATTCGTTTCTGAGACTTGAATTTTCATTAAAGAATAGGGCATCGATGTTTTGAGCCCAACTAAGGCCACGTCTGAGGAGACTCCAGTAGTAGGGTACGCCCCCCAGAATCATATATGTCTGTAACACTTGCATACGGGTCATTTTCAGTCCGCAAGCAGATGAGAACAGTTCGCATTTGTGCAAACTAAAAGGTTTCAGAAAGATTTGACGAGTAAGACGGTTGTGTAGTCCGCCATAATTATTTACTATTTTGCTGACAATCCAAGAGGAGGCGCTTCCGCAGATAATGAGTATGATGTCGCGACGCATGGTTGCCCATCCGTTCCAGAAATGTTCGAGGGCAGATACGAAGTCTGATTTTGGAGTATCCATCCAGGGCATTTCATCTATAAAGACGATTTTTTTCTCAGCGGAGACACTTTGTAGGAAACTGCCAAGTGCATCGAAGGCTTCAAACCAATCGTTTAGTTTGGGGCATTTAGACATACCGGCGGCGACAAGAGATTTTTCGAATACGGAGAGTTGGCGGTTTCTGTCGCCATTCTGCACACCTGTATGTTGGAAAGCAAAGTTGTAGTTGAAAGTTTCCCTGACCAGATATGTTTTGCCCACACGTCTTCTTCCGTAGATAGCTACGAATTCAGACTTGTCACTCTTGAGGGTTTCCAAGAGTAAGTTTTGTTCCAATTCACGTCCTACCAGCATAATAAACGAGTTTTATTATGCTACAAATATAGTATTCATTTTTCGGATAACCAACTAAATCTACTATTTTTAACCTAGATTTGGTTGGCTATCGGTATATTTTTGTATGGATAGCCAACTAAATCTATTGTTTTTAGGTGGGATTTGGTTGGGAATTTAAACGGAAATAGTCGGACTTCCGTTGACTATTGCGATATATTTAGGAGTCTCTTGTTCAAGAAACTATGATTCTCTCTTTTACATAATGTTGTGGATTTTAGGTTCTTATGTTTTCCACTTAAAATTAACTCAAAAAATGTCAACTATGGGGGGGGAGGAGAAAGATGGCGGTGACGGATAAGATACCGAAGTTTGAAAAGTTTTATATATTTGTGGAGAATAAGTGAAGCCGGTTAACTAAAAATTAATAATATGGCAACAATAACTTTAAGTTACAATGCAAGGAATTCGATAGCAGCAAGTATGATTGACGCTATACGTAAGTCAGGTGTTTTCAAAATAGAGGAGAAAAGTGAACAAGAAAGCCCGTATGATCCTAAATTTGTCGAAAAAATAGAACGAAGTAAAAAGAGCAAAGGGAAAAGTATAAAAACAGAAGATTTATGGAAGTAATATACAAAATAGAAGCTCTTAAAGATATTGAATATTGGAAAAAGACAAATGACAGAAGAATATAAAAGAAAATTTCAGAACTAATAGAAGATATATGCGAACATCCTTTTACGGGAAAAGGAAAGCCTGAACCACTAAAACATAACCTATCTGGCTTATGGAGTAGGAGAATCACACAAGAGGATAGGATTGTGTACGAAGTGGAGAATGGAAAGATAAACATATTGTCACTGAGAGGACATTATTAGTGATTGCACCGTAGACAGGTTAGTTTTTTATAATATAAATTCCTTTATGTCAAAAACTTGAAAATTTTTAGAGGCCATTCTGCACACCTGTATGTTGAAAAGCAAAGTCGTAGTTGAAAGTCTCCCTGATTAGATATGTTTTCATTTTTTCGGATAGCCAACTAAATCTACTCCTTTTAACCTAGATTTGGTTGGCTATCGGTATGTTTTTGTATGGATAGTCAACTAAATCTATATTTTTTTGTGTGTGTGATTTGGTTGAAAATATCGCAGTTGAATTCTTTTGTAATCCAAATCATATCTTATTCATCAACGCCATCATCTTCTATAAATCTTGTAAGAATATCATCCAATAAAACATCGTCCCTTGAACTGTAGTTTGGCAGATATTCTTCGATAAACTGCCATAAAATATTGTGAGGGCTATCACTATTTTCAATATTGTTCATAATGTTATAAATAAAATGAAACTCAATACTTGAATTTTATATAGTGTACTATTTTAGAAGCAAATTCCTCATAGTCATTATAAATGACAGCAGAAGAAAAAGTCCCATATTGTGCTTCTGATTCGCATACACACATATCTTCGTAATTTGAATAATATATAGTATATTCACTTCTGTTTCTTATTTCTTCGTTGATTTCAGGAAGATGAATAACAAAAAGAAGCGTTTTTGTTGGTGTGTGAATTGATGTTTCAATATTATCATTTGATAAAATTCGATACTTAGATGAGTTATGCAAGCTAAATTCTTCCCATTTCTGAAGTGTCCCATCGTTTTTATAATATGGAAGTTTGTCTGGAATGATAAAAATCTGGAAATAAGGTATGTCTGCACAACGTATATTGGCAGTTTCTCCCAACATGTTTTCAAAATAATTATTCGAATTCTGTGAATAATTTTGCATGACAAATTTCACGCCAATTCCAGCTATAGGTCTTTGGTTCTTTAAAATTGTAATGTCAACAGCTTTATCTATGTATTTGCCATCAATTTTCATTTCTTTCCCGTTTCCGATACCTAATGATTGTACAGAAAAACCTGATCCTAAACGAGTCTGTAAATCTCTGGCAATTGCTCCATGAAGGATTTTTAACTTCTCATTACTTCGAGAACCTGTTTCAAGGAACTTTTTAAAAGAGTTCCCTACTACTGTTAGAAATTCTTGATTGTCCATATTTTTCTGTTAATTTATAATTCAAGTAATGTTCTAAGTCTTTAGAAGCGTAGGTATAATATCCTCCGCTTTTGTAATTTTTTAAAAGCTTGATGTATTCAATAAAATCTTCTGAATAAATAAGTTGTCTAATAGTTTCGAAATCGATGTCGGTCAAAATATACAGCCCACTATAGACTCCACAACCTTCGGGAACTATCTCCAATTTTATGCTATGTATGTCTTTGATAATGGTGTTTATAGCATATTTTGTTTTTGATACATCTTTTATCGCTTGTGTGCGACCGAACAAATACCAATATTTGTCATCTTGGATATCTCTGTTTTTTGGTAGTTTGTCTTGATGTGATAATAAAAAATCGTATGCCTCTTTCTTTATTATGAAATCACTTTGTGTTAATGGTTTCCCAAATTTGTCATACGGATAAATACATTTACTCCACTTCCCTGTTGATGCTTTCAAAATGTTTATTGTGCCTTCTGAAAAATCAAAATCACCAATGAAAATTTTATCCGCTAATGTTGCAAAACCATTCTTGACAGAGACATATTGATAAGAATGATTTTGTTTTATTTTTGTTAGAAATTCAAGATTCTCATTTTTAGACAGATAAATATTCTTACCAATGTTAATATTATTATAGGAGATATTATCTTGGAATTGTTTATCATGTGTATTCTCATTATAGTTGAAATATTCTATTTGATCGAACTTTTGTTTGTTATTAAATTTTGATATTAAAGTATAGGTTGTCGCTTCAAAAGGTTGATAATGTTCTAAATCAATTACCCCAGATAAGTTATGGTGTATCAGAATGTATTCTCGTAGTTTTGTCCCTGCTAAACTACTTAGCCATGAACTTGGCGTGATCAAACACATCAAGCCATTTTTATTTAGCATTTTGAATCCTATTTCAAAAAAGACGATGAATAGGTCTGTCATTCCATCTTGAGCAAAGTTGTACTTCTTTACAGATGTGTAACTGTTTTCAAGGTTATGAACACGCACATAAGGAGGATTTCCGAATACATAATCCATTTTTTCATTAAAGTCATCAATTGTAAGTGTGTCTGCATTTAGTATGTTCCAATGTGTGTTTGTTATTCCATATTGTGAGGAAACTTTATCAAGATTGCTTTTACATTTTTCACATTCGACTTCATCTAATTCAATGCCATGGATGTATGTTTCTAACTCATGTTTTAGTAATGTTAAATCACTCTTTGTTTGAAGGAAATGTGAACAATAACGATTCACGATTTCGGTAAGAAATGCGCCATCTCCGCAACTGTTGTCGATGACGTGTTTGTGTAACAAATCGATAGTGTTATAGCCACCAAAATCAAGGATTAGATTTACAATATGGTCGGGTGTATAGACACGACCATGCTTTTTTACAGCTTTTGCCATACGCAATAATTTTGTGCGTTTGGCAATTTGTCTCCTACGAACACAGAGCGTGGACGAATCTTGTCCAACTCTGCGGTCGTAGGAAACCGAATCACACAGACAAAGAAACGCCCACGCAAACGTGAGCATTCACTAATCTGTTCATCGGTGTGAATTTTGAAATTTCCTACGTTTCAGAGTTCTCCGAACAAATAGCAAACGCTAAGATTAATACTATGTTAATTAAAAATACTTTCTGTTTTTGTATAAATAGTTATAAAAATTCAACATAAGTTGTTACTTTGCGGGTGCCACTGCAACTTTAGCGTGTTGAAGCGCACTTCGTAATCATCTACAAATATATTATCTTATTTTGAAAGAATCATATTTCTGGAAGATTGATGTTCGATAAATTTTCTAAATCATATAACGTGCGTTCTATAAATTCATTGTTTATGCAAAATTAATACAATTACACCATAATGGACGCGGCAGGTCATAACGGACGCGGCACGCCACGTCCCTACATAAAAAAACGATAGTCAACTAAATCCACCTTTTTTAACCTAGATTTGGTTGGCTATCGGTATGTTTTTGTATGGATAGCCAACTAAATCTATACTTTTTGGGTACGATTTGGTTGGCTATCGGATATTTTGACGGAATAAGTCGTCGGCAATGATTGGGTTCTTTGCTGGTTGTTAGGCTGGCACCGTAGAGACGCAATGCATTGCGTCTCTACATGGCGATGGTCGTTCCTCGATGTGGATATTGTGGAGTTTATTTAACATGGTTGCAACCAATTGGTAGAAAAACACAATTCGCGAACAACAGGATTCAATTCCCAAATTGATCTTGAAATAGGTATAAACGCATTATCATTACGAATGAGTTTTTAGCAGCCGCAATGTCGCCGAATGAACGGTAAATGTGCGTGTTGCGAAAGCCGTTATGTAGGTAGAAGGCATGGCGTCGCTTACGTTGGACTTATTTAAACTGGATAGAGTTCAATATTTCATCAACATACTTAGTTGATTTCCCGTCATCATAGGATGACAACACACACGACTTGTCTGTTTCATTGTCAAACAAGAGATAGAATCTCCAGTATATATTTTCTCCGTCCTCATCAATATATTTACAGATGCGGTACAAGCATTTGTTTCCATTTATGGATTGCACACCTCGATCCACGTCGTTCATGGAGATCTCCTTATGTTCTTTCTTTTTCCAAACTTCCCAATGATGGTCAAGATTTGAGAAAGAACTATCTGCCTTGTATTCAGAACACAAGGTGACTATACTGTAGCAAGGATCATCCTCGTTCATAAGATCATAAATATAAAGGTCTTTACCTTCTATATCATAAGCAAGACTTGCATCACAACTAAATTCTTTTGGAACGATGAATTTCACTTGTTCTGTTTCCGCATAATAGAGAGAATCAGTATTTGGAGAATTGGTTCGACAACCGATGAAAAAAATACTGCTGGTAGCAAAAGAAATAATTTTTTTTAGAATACGCCTCATATTAATAATCTACCTTGTGTTTATAATAAGATTCACAAAAATAAACAAAATACCTTTTTGGTTCAAATATTAAAAAAGCACTGCAAGAGGGAGATTTCGTCCGCCCCCTCTGCAATATCATGCAAAAAGTTTTAATCATACTTAAAACTCTTCCAATTTTTTACAAAAGTTTTAATTGTATTTAAAACTTTCATATATTTGCGCAAAAGTTTTAAGTACATTTAAAACATTCGACAATGAGCAAGAGAAGGGAAATCATAGAACGGAACGAGTATACATCTCGCATACAGCCATTTATAGGCAAGCAGATTATAAAAGTGTTCACAGGGCAACGTCGTGTGGGTAAGAGTTGTTTGCTTCAACAAATCATGAACAAAATCAGTCTCACACAACCTGACACAGCATTAGTCTATATCAACTTAGAGGAATACGAACTCTCAAAAATCAGAACCGATGAGCATTTGCATCAATATATCACCACACACACATCTCCTGATAAAAAAACGGCATTGTTCATTGATGAAATACAGAATGTCAATGGCTTCGAGAAAGTCCTCCGTTCACTCTTACTTAACGAATCTTTCGATATCTATGTGACAGGTAGCAATGCCAAAATGCTCTCAAGTGAGTTGGCAACTTACCTGAGTGGTCGTTACATAGAAATACCTGTTTATGGCCTTTCGTATCCCGAATTTATTGAATTTAACAACATTGCCGATTCTGATCAAAGCTTTGAAAAGTATGCACGATTCGGTGGACTGCCTTTCCTTCGTCATCTTCCTCTTGAAGAGTCAATCGTCACTGATTATCTGAAATCGGTTTATTCCACCATCTTATTCCATGACATAACCGAACGGTATCAAATCCGTAACACTTTGTTTTTAGAAAACTTAGTGAAATTTCTTGCGGATAATGTTGGTTCACTTTTTTCGGCAAAAAACATCAGTGATTATCTGAAATCGCAGTTTTCAACATTGTCAGTCAACCAAATACAAGCATACGCAGGTTATCTATGCAATGCATTTATGCTTCATAACGTGAAACGATATGATTTGGCAGGCAAACGGATGTTTGAAGTAGGAGAGAAATACTATTTTGAAGACCTAGGGATACGTAACGTGTTGGTGGGATACCGGTCCAAAGATAAAGGGAAGATACTTGATAATCTGATTTTCAAGCATTTGAAATATTTAGGATATGATATAAAGGTGGGAAATATGAATGGACAGGAAATCGATTTCGTCGCTGAAAAGAACAATGAGCGCATCTATATACAGGCTGCCCTTGCCATAAATGATGAAGAGACGGAGAACCGTGAATTCGGCAACCTATTGAAAATCAAAGATAACTATCCTAAGTACGTCGTCACATGGAATGGCTTCGAAGGCAATACATACGAGGGAATTGAGGAACTTTCCGTTCGCCAATTCTGTTCAAGAAAAGATTTCTGAAAATAAGAATGACAATATGAATATACTGATTATCAATGGAAGTCCGCGCAAGAAGGGACTTATATCACAGATGCTGGGCATCATGCAGGAAGAGGCTCTGTCGAACAATATGACAGTGGAGACGGTCAATATCATGGACCTCGAGATGAAACCCTGCATCGGCTGCATGGTCTGCCGAACCAAGGAGAAATGTGTGTTACCCGAGGATGACACGCTGAAGGTGTTGGAGAAACTACGTTGGGCAGATACCATCATCATGGGAGCGCCTTGCTACTGGGGCAACATCCCCGGACAGATGAAGGTGTTGTTCGACCGTCTGGTCTATGGCATGATGCGAGACACACCCCGTTTTCCCGAACCCCTGATGAAGGGGAAGAAATGTATCCTCGTCAGCACTTGCACCACACCTTGGCCGTTCAACATCTGGTTCAAGCAATCACGAGGCGCCATCCGTGCCATGCGTGAGATATGCCGCTATGCTGGATTTAAGATTGTCAAGGAGATTGAACGGGGAGGTACAGTGATGAAGTCCCAACTGACGGACAAGGACAGACAGAAATGCATCAAGGCGATTGATAAGGTGAAGTGAAGATTCCTGTAATGGTTAAGTTCACAAGGAATGTACAATCAAGAAAAATTTTATCCGACAACACCTTTATCTCGATAAAAATGACACTCCGACACACTTTTATCACGATAAAAATGTAATTCGACAACACTTTTATCACGATAAAAATGTCACTAGACAACACTTTTATCGAGATAAATTTTGTTGGTTTGAATTAAAAATCTATTTTTGTGCTTGAAAATCAAATAAAAAGCCTATGAAACGAGATGCACTTCAGTTACTTGTAAAATGGAAAAATCAGAAAAGACGTAAGCCGCTTATTGTACGAGGGGCCAGGCAGACAGGTAAGACATGGTTGATGAAGGAGTTCGGAAGACAGGAATTTAAGGAAACTGTATATATTAATTTTGAGAATGAACCCCGTTTCGGGGATTTGTTTTTGCAGGATTATGACACTAAACGCATCATTTATACTATTCAGATATTTTATGGTAAACCGATTGATGCTGACACAACCCTTATTATTTTCGATGAGATACAAGCGGTTGAAAGGGGATTGACGTCATTAAAATATTTTTGCGAGGAAGCACCTCAATATGCGGTCATTGCCGCTGGGTCGTTATTAGGAATTTCGCTTCATGAGAAAAACTCATTTCCAGTGGGGAAGGTGTCGTTTATTGATTTGCATCCACTTTCGTTCGAGGAGTTTTTGATGGCAAACGGGAAAGAGATGTTGGTGGATGTCATGCGAAAAGGTCAATGGGACATACTGAGGTCTTTCCATACGGAGTTGCTTATGTTCCTGCGTTATTATATGTTTGTAGGCGGGATGCCTGAAGTGGTACAGCGGTGGATTGACACAAAGGAATTTTCAGAAGTGCGAGATGTCCAACATGAGATATTGCGTTCCTATCAAGCTGATTTCTCCAAACATGTTCCCAAAGAACAAGTGCCAAGGTTGGATATGGTTTGGAACAGTTTGCCGGCACAACTCAGCAAAGAGAATAAAAAGTTTGTTTATGGAGTAATGCGAGATGGTGCGAGGGCAAAGGATTTTGAATTGGCCATAATGTGGCTTTTCGACTGCGGACTGGTACTTAAATCGAACAGAGTGAGTGCTGCGAGAATGCCTCTCGTCGCTTACCAGGACCTGCATGTTTTTAAATTGTTCATGGTGGACGTTGGGTTACTAAGTGCCATGTCAGGGTTAGACGAAAAGACCTTGATCGATGGGAATGCGATATTCACCGAGTTTAAAGGAGCTTTGACAGAGCAGTTCGTCATGCAGAATCTTGCCACGATTGCCACTGATTACATTGGCTATTGGACAAATGATCGAAGTACATCGGAAATAGACTTTCTTGTGCAGCAACAAGGTGATATAATTCCTATTGAAGTGAAATCGGGTGAAAACTTACGTTCTCGTAGTTTCACGCTTTTCTGTCAGACGTATCAGCCCGTTTGTGCAGTGAAAACCTCTTTGTTGCCGTTCCATTCAGACACGAAAATTCAGAACGTGCCACTGTATGGGCTAAGTACGTATCTGCGGACGAGGGGAGAGGTGACAAATAATGGAGAATGAAAACTTATCTCCTCCTTTCCCAATGTGATACTTGTCACAAGCCCATGATAGATGATGGAGCGGAGCATTACTGTTCTGACAAATGCCTTCACGATCAAATGACAGATGAAGAGTTTCAAGAGATGAGTGGGGAAGATGGGACTTCCTATATCTCTAATTGGTATGAGGATTCGATGACGTATAAAAGTTTCTGAAACGGTTTTTTTCAACTCTCGATTATTTCAGCAACCGATTAATCTGCCTCTCCGTAGCATTTGGCAATAGGTGTTTCAGGTGATTGAACATCCGCTGGTGCGACTCTTCGGGTGTCCGTTGGCAGCGGCAGGCGGAACGACCCAGCAACTGCTCGGGTGTGGTGAGTAACGACCAGCCAAAACCATACTCATTGCCATGCTTGTCGGTGGGATAGACAAAATCCTCGGTGATGATGTAACAAGCCATCTGCAACCGGGTGATATAGGCGTCGAACTTACTCCGCATCTTCGGTCCGGTAAAGCCACAAGCCGCCCGCAACTCACGGGTGATCAGACTCCCATGCTCCTGAAGTGTCAGCACGATTGTCTCCTCAATGCTTCCAGGCTCCAGCCGTGGAGTCTGACTACGACGCCAGTTGTAGAAGTCCGGCCACCATTCGAGACTGAGAAAACCAGCCTTGCCAGCGAAGAACTTGCCATAAACGCAGTCGCTCTCTGTGATGACCGTACCCTTCCATGTCCACAAGGGCCACTCCCAACTTCCATCGTCGAACTGCACGTAACGGCAATCCTCATCCATCATCCCTTCGGCGCAAAACCCTGGTATGCCACTCTCCAGCAAGGGGAGGAACCCAATCTGTTGGATGCACTCCATCAGTTCTGGACAAGAGTGAATCATGCCAAGTTCACCCTGAGAACCATTTTTCTCGTAATAGTTTTTGAAGAAGTCAGTCATGTTTTCCATAAGCACGAATCAAATCAGCGGAATAATTTGTTTGTAAAGATATGGTAAAAAAGAAGAATGGAAGGACTTTCCCCCTTAAAATTAAATGCGAGCGTGGTATATCCGTAAACCACGCCCCAAAACTTGTGAAACTACCTTCTGAGATATAACTTTGCATTAAGATGCGAAACGCCTTAAATCAACCGTTAAACCGAGATGAAACTGACAGAAGAACAAATAGCAGAGACCAACAGTGAGTTATCAGCGCAGGCGGTATATCGTGAACTGAAGCAATCGAATGATTTCATCGGCTTCGCTCGGTGTTTCATCTTCAGCACGGAACGCCATGTGGCACGCAATGCCCTATGGGTGCTCACCAAGGCGACGGATGCGGAGCTGGCGCAGTTGCAGGGAATGTTGCACGAGCTGACTGCCCTCGCTATGCAGACGAGCGAATCCGCAGTAAGGCGACTCTCCCTGAACATCGTGTTGCGTCTCAAGATGGAAGAGGAGGATCTTCGGACCGACTTCCTCGACTTTTGCCTGGAGCACATGGCAGATGTCCGGGAGCTCCCCGGCATCCAGTCCCTCTGTCTGAAACTCGCCTTCCGTATGTGTCAATTCTACCCCGAACTGATGGGAGAACTAAAACGCACCCTGGAAGCAATGGAGATGGACTATTACACACCTGCCATCAAATGTGTTAGGAATAAGATATTAAGTGGGAAAATGAAGTAAGTATGAAACAGGAAATCAACCCTCAAGAGACCAACCGGGCGTATGCTTTCGAGATGTGGATGAAGTCGCCCATGCCAATGGTGACGCTCACCAAAACCTTCGACGTGACCCGCCTCCTCAAGTTAAGCAAGAGGGGAGGGTGGAAGTTCACCATGCTCCTATGCTGGTGCATCGGCAAGGCGGCCAGCCGCATCGAAGAGTTTCGGATGCTGCCCGAAGGTGATAAGTTGTACCGATACAACCAACTTGCCATCGACGTGATCGTGAACAACCGTGCGGGAGGCATCAACTCCTGCAGCATCCCCTACACGGATGATTTGCAGCAGTTCAATGCAGACTATCTCTCACGGACGCAGAGGGTGAACGATTCCTGCGAAAGCATCACCATAGAGGATGCCATGGTGATTGGCACCTCCGCCATGGTGGAGACGGAGCTCGACAGCATCGTCAACCAGTACAGCGGAGTCTTCAACAACCCGATGGTGATGTGGGGGAAATACTGCAAGGGATGGTTTAAGACCACATTACCCATCTCGTTCCAGTTCCATCACACGCAGATGGACGGCGGGGATGCCGCACGTTTTTTGGAGGAGCTGCAGCGGTGTATCAATGAGGGAGGAAAATAGGCTAATCACATGAACATACTAATCCTATCAGGAAGTCCACGGAAGGGTGGCAATACAGATCAATTGGTGGAGGCATTCGTCAGGGGTGCATCGCAAAAACACACGGTGGAGGTCGTCTCCGTCCACGACCACAAGGTGGCGCCCTGCATGGGTTGCAACGCCTGTTCCAAGAGCGAAGAGCACGTCTGTGTGCAGAAAGACGAGATGATAGATATCTACAACAAAATGAAGCAGGCGGATATGCTGGTGATTGCCTCACCCGTCTATTTCTACGGGTTAAGTGCGCAGTTGAAGGCGGTCATCGACCGTTGTCACAACCCGATTCGGGACACCTTCAATATCAAAAAGATGGCGCTTCTCTTGGTAGGTGCCGCCACGCTTCCCGAGCTCTTCGATAGTATTCTCGCACAATACCAGCTTTGCCTCAACTTCTTCCACTTAGAGGATGCGGGACGCATTTTGGTGCGGGGTGTGAAGGAGAAGGGGGACATCACTTCGACGGACGCTTTGCGGCGGGCTTATGCTTTGGGGGTGGGTGTATAAAATGTCACCTCACCACCCCATACCTCACCACCGTATAGACCTTCCCATCCTTGATGGCTCCTTTGCGTATGGTAGCTTCCAGTTCATATCCGTTCTTTTCCAGCACCTTGGCGGAGGCGATGTTGGGAGCGAACACATGTGCGCTGATGCGTTGGATATCTAGCAACTCGAAAGCTAGGCGAGTGATTTGCGCCACGGCCTGCGTCATGATGCCTTGCGACCAATGGTCCGTCAGCAGCATATAGCCCAACTCACCGTCTATGCGGTAGACATCCTCTCTACGCTCCACCGAGATGCTACCTACCACCTGATCGTCCACCGTTACAGCACGAAACAGACCGGTCTTACCCTCTGCTTCAGTCACCATATTTATCCACCATTCCGCATCGGAATCGGTGTAGGGGTACGGCAGACGGTCGGAGAGATATTGCCTGTCAACAGTATTGCACAATGCTTTCAGACTCTCTTTGTCGGATGATTGCCATTTGCGAAGTTGAACCATATTGATTACCAAATAACAATTCGATCTTCTGGTTTCACATACATAGAATCTGTTTCAGCGATGCCGAAAGCAGAGTAGAAGAAGTCTAACATTGGTACTTGAACGTTCACACGGTATTTTCCGTTTGCATGTGGGTCGGTGATGACTTGTTGACGAAGGTATTCATCGCGGTAGTTACCAGCCCAGATGCGTGAATATGCGTATAAGAAGCGTTGGTCGTAGGTCTGTCCGTCGATCAATTTTTCAGGTTCATTTTCTTTCAAAGTATTTAAGAAAGCTTGATGTGCTATGTTAAGTCCACCTAGATCGGCAATGTTTTCACCTAAAGTAAGATCGCCATTGCAATAGAGAGAATCGATCACATTCACTTTAGAGAATCGGTTTTTTATTTTTTCGGCAACTTGTTTGAATCGTTCTGCATCAGCGCTTGTCCACCAGTCGTGTAGGTTACCATCCTTATCAAATTGTCTTCCTTGGTCGTCAAAGCCGTGAGTCATCTCATGACCGATAACAACACCGATGGCGCCATAGTTAACTGCATCGTCACCTTCGGCATAGAAGAAAGGTTCTTGTAGGATACCGGCAGGGAAAACGATCTCATTGCTTAGCGGATTGTAATAGGCGTTGACTGTTTGAGGAGTCATATACCATTTATTTTTATCTACAGGTTTTCCCACTTCACGCATCTCTTTCATACTGTGGAAATAGGTGAGGTTGATGTAGTTTTCCACTAAACTGAGTGATTTATCCACCGTAGCGTTGGAATAGTCTTCCCATACATCTGGGTAACCTACCTTAACAGTGATGGCAGCCAATTTATCTTTTGCTTGTAGCTTGGTGCTATCAGACATCCAGCTAAGGTTATCGATACGTTGTCCGAATGCAATGCGAAGTTCTTCAATAAGGTCAATCATTCTATTTTTAGCATTTTCAGAGAAATGTTTCTCCACAAAAAGTTGTCCCAATGGTTGTCCCAAACGACCTTGTACCATATCGAGGGAACGTTTCCAAAGAGGTTTTAGTTCGGTGACGCCTCCCAATTGTTTGCTATAGAATTCAAACTTAGTCAACATATAGTCTTGAGACAGGTAGCTGGCCAAGTGGTTGATGGTGCAGAATGTGAGATAATCGTTCAGCACATTGATGTCCGTTTGTTTGATAAGAGGGAAGACACCCTTAAAGAAACGCGGTTGACCGATTGTGATTTCTGCTGGTTTGACAGGGAAAGAGGAGAAGTAAGCCTCCCAATTGAAATCAGGAATGAATGTCTTCAGTTCATCGTAGCTCATTTTGTTGTAAGTCTTCTGAGGATCGCGGTTTTCCACTTTTGTGTTCATCAGAGAGGCTAATTCTTTTTCGAAGTTGTAGATAGCTTCAGCTCTTTGTTTGCAATTTTCACCGCCCAATAGTTGTAAGTATTTTGCGATCATATTTTTATATCCTTCGATGATCTCTTTTCCTTTGGTGGATTCATCGAAGTAGTAGTCGCGGTTAGGGAGACCGATACCTTCTTGCCATAGTTCGGCGATGTTCATCGAGCTATTTTTTGCATCAGGCGTACAAGCAGATGCAAAGAATGGGTTACCAAGGTGAAGGTGATGGTATGCGATATACTGAGCGAAAGCAGAGTCTTGTAAGTTGTATGATTGTTTTTTAATATCATCCAAAATAGATTGAATAGGAGAGATTCCCTCTTGGTCTCGTTTGGCAGTGTCCATGGCAAGAGCGTAAAAGTCGCCTATTTTTTGTTTGTTGGACCCAATTGGAGCGTTAGAATTTTGGGCAGTTTCGACAATTTCTTTTAGGCGTTCAAGATTTTCGTCATTGAGTACGTCGAAGGTGTTGAGACGACTTTTTTCGCCTGGAATAGGGTGAGCGTTCATCCAGCCCCCATTTGTATATTGGTAAAAGTCATTTCCTAACGTTACTGTTGTATCAAAATCACTACTGAGGAAATGAGCTTGTTTATTTTCATCGTTGTTGTCCTTATTGTTGACATTATTACAAGCGAATAATAGGGAGGATGATAATCCCATCATAATCAGATTTTTTAGTTTCATAGAATAGTTATTTTATAGAAATTGGGATGTTAAAAGGAATGGCGCCGCCTCTGTTTGCGAAGACAGTGGAGAGGCTATTTTCTGTTGAGGCTCTTAATGAACCGTTAGATTTACTATAGCACATAGAGGAGGTGACTGTGACTGTATTTTTAGAAGGAGTCACTAATCCGAAACTAACATATTTTTGATCAGCCATGTAATCGTTGCGATAGATAAGTTGATCGTTGACATAGAAATATAGTTCGTTGTTAGAACGTTCTATGGCGAGCTTTGTTTCGGTTTGGTTGCCTAGTTGGCAAACATCTTTTTGAAGGATTACTTCGGCAAGTGGTTGCATGCATTGCATGTGGCCTGCATAAGCTCTCAGTTCGTTGTAGTTATTGTTTTTTGAAATGTAGAAATAGTTGCCCACGCCTGTTGTGTCGGAGGTAGGGTAGCTAGCGATGACACCCACGCAATCACCATTTCCTGCAAGTTTAGTTTTCACTTTGACCTCGTAGTAGAAATCACCGGTGAAATTTTTTCTCATATGGAAATAGACGATGTTGTTGTATTCATTGTTTGTTGTGATGCTATAGGCATTATTACTGATGTCATAGACGTTACCATCTGCATCTGTGAAATGTTTATTTTCGGAGAAATCGTATGACTCAACAAGGGTTCCTTTATCACCAGAGAAGGTATCACCATATTTGAAGAAATCAGGTTCAGGAGTTCTTGTATTGAATAGTTCGTCGAGATAATATTTCTTGCGCATACCGGAGAAGTTGACTTGCCAGCTGCGGTCACGAACGATGTCACCGCCACACATAATGGATTTCCATTCGGTGTTGCTCATGGTATGATTGTCATGACTACGGTTGAGCAGTCCGTGACCGAGTTCGTGGAAGACAACGTTTTGACGCAGGTCTTCGCAGTTGTTGTATTCGGTCACCTTTTTCCAATAGGTACGATCTATCTGAACGAGCAAAGGATTGCTATAGGTGCATAGTCCAATAGTGGGACTTTCCAAGTCTGCGAATTTCAGAATAAGTCCATCCTCTTCCACGTTGAAGTTGAAACCTCTTTGTTTAGCTTCTTGGAGAAAGAGTTGCAGATAGGGATCAAGTGTAGGATCCACTTGATATACATCTCTCTTTTTGCAGGAAAAGAGCAGAAGTGAGATGAGTCCCAATAGAAGAATGCATTTTTTTTTCATAACATTAGTGTTTATGGTAACTTCTTTGAGCCTCCTCATATTTAGGTTCGCAGGTGAGTGTGATACCTAGTTTCTTAAATGTTTGCTCATCGATGGAAGAGACCAAGACGGTGGTATGAGCGGTCGAACCTTTTAGTTTAGGTAATTGCTGCATAGCACGTTCGGCCAATTCGTTATGAGCGGCGGATGAGGAGAGGGCAATCAATATCTCGTCTGTATGGAGCCGAGGGTTATTGCTACCTAAGTATTCGGTTTTCAGAGTTTGAATCGGTTCGATAGCGAGACGAGAAACCAAGTTGAAAGACTGGTCGATCTTACCCAATGCTTTTAATGCGTTTAGGAGAGCGGCAGCCAGTGGTCCGAGCAAGTCACTTGTCTTACCAGTAACGATGGTTCCGTCGGGTAGTTCGATGGCAGCAGCGGGACGACCATTGGTTGCCTCCTCTTTTTTACGGGCTGCTTCCACCACTTTATAGTCGGTCACTTTCACATGTGCTTGATACATGAGTGACTCCAGTTTCTCTTTATTATCGGAGCTTTCGCCATAACGCTTCTTGTCGCATAGGCACTTGAAGTAACGACGGATAATCTCATGTTTGGAAGCCTCTTTGCAGACTTCATCGTCGATGATGCAGTTACCAGCCATATTGACACCCATGTCGGTTGGACTTTTATACGGACTCTCTCCGTAGATAAGTTCAAAGGTGGCGCTTAAGACCGAGAATGCTTCTACGTCGCGATTGTAGTTGACGGTGGTTTCGCCGTATGCTTCCAAGTGGAAGGAGTCGATGATGTTCACATCGTTCAGATCGGCGGTGGCAGCCTCGTATGCTAGGTTGATAGGGTGTTTCAATGGAATGTTCCAGATAGGGAATGTCTCAAATTTAGCATATCCAGCATTGATGCCACGTTTATGTTCGTGGTACAATTGAGAAAGGCAAACCGCTAATTTACCGCTACCTGGTCCCGGTGCTGTGACAACAATGAGAGGACGTTGTGTTTTGATGTATTCGTTTTTACCATATCCTTTATCAGAGACGATTAACTCCACGTTATTGGGATATCCATCAATACGGTAGTGATGGTATACAGAAATACCTAACTCTTTTAATCTTTTTTCGAATAATACGGCGGATGGTTGTTTGTTGAACATGGTTAAGCAGACGCTTCCCACAAAAAGACCTACTCCGTTAAATGCGTCGATCAGTCGCAACACATCCTCATCGTAGGAGATACCATAGTCGGCACGTATCTTGTTAGATTCGATGTCTTCAGCATTGATAGCAATGATGATTTCGATTTTCTCCTTGAGCTTAAGAAGCATTTGGAGTTTAGAATCGGGGTGAAATCCAGGTAGTACACGGGATGCATGGTAGTCGTCAAAAAGTTTTCCTCCTATTTCGAGGTAGAGTTTATTGCCAAATTTTTTTATTCTTTCAGCAATGTGGGACGATTGCATGCTCAAGTACTTGTCGTTGTCGAATCCAATTTTTCCATCCATAGTTTATCGAATTTAATAGTGCAAAGTTATAAAAAAAGAGATATCAGATTTGAATGTCCAATGGTTTTCTTTCAGCAAAATAAAATTTTATCAAATAGTTATCTAAAATTTTGTTAACTTTGCACGCTTTATACATAGTAACATTATTTAGAGAGATTATAATTTTTTAAAATACAATATGTTCAAAATCGGTCTCGACATTGGTTCTACAACTGCAAAGATTGTAGTACTCGACGAAACAAAAAAGGTAATATATTCTTCATACAAGAGGCACATGGCGAATGTTAAGGGTGCCATAACTGGTTTCTTGGAAGAATTAAACTCGACGCTAAAAAATGAGAAATTCACTCTTTCTATAACAGGTTCTGTTGGATTAGGTGTTTCTGAAAGATATAATATACCATTTGTACAAGAGGTGATTGCGGCTACGGAATTCACCAAACAAGTTCATCCTGAGATTTCTACGATTATCGATATTGGAGGTGAGGATGCCAAGATTGTATACCTAAAAAACGGACAGGTTTCCGACCTTCGTATGAATGGAAACTGTGCTGGAGGAACAGGAGCTTTTATTGACCAGATGGCTCTCTGTTTGGGTGTTGAGGTGACAGATATGGATGGGTTGGCAAAGAATGCTCAGCATGTTTATCCGATTGCTTCTCGTTGTGGAGTTTTTTCAAAAACAGATATTCAGAACTTAGTAGCACGTAATGCTACGAAAGAAGATATAGCGGCTTCCATCTTCCGTGCGGTGGCTGTGCAGACTGCCAGCGCCTTGTCTCACGGATGTGAGGTTCGTCCGAAGGTACTTTTCTGTGGAGGTCCGCTCACCTTTATCGGTTCTCTTCGTAAGGCGATTGCTGATTACTTTGGATTGGACATTGAAAAAGATTGTGTAGTGTTGGAGAATGCGAACATTATTCCAGCATGGGGTACAGCTCTTTTCAAGAATGATATGGAGCCGGTTGACGTGAAGGAGTTGACAGAGATTTTGAATCGTGAGCCTCAGCCAAAGGTAACCAACAATCCGAATAAGAACAAAACCAACGTTACCCTTCCTCCTATCTTTAAGGATGAAGAGGAATATATGATGTGGAAGTCGGAGAAAGAGAAGATGCACATTCCAGTTGTCAATTTGAATGAATGCAAAGGGAAAACTTACCTTGGAATCGATTCTGGTTCGACGACTACGAAGATTGTTTTGATTAACGAAACAGGTGATATCCTTTATAAATATTATACTCATAATGGAGGTAATCCGATTGGGGCAGTTCGTCGTGGATTGGAGAAGTTGAAGATTCGTTGTGAAGAGGAGAAGTTAGATCTTGAAATCACGGCAGGATGCTCAACGGGATATGGAGAGGATTTGATTAAGGCTGCTTATTCGCTCGATTATGGTATGATTGAAACCATGGCGCATTATGTAGCGGCTAAGAATATGTGTCCGGATGTCTCATTCGTCCTTGATATTGGTGGACAGGATATGAAGGCCATGTTTGTCGAGAATGGGGCATTGACTCGTATGGAGTTGAACGAAGCATGTTCTTCAGGATGTGGTTCATTCATAGAGACGTTTGCGCAGACTTTGGGTTGTGAGATTACAGACTTTGTATACCAAGCATGTCAGAGTCAGAATCCATGTGATTTGGGAACCCGTTGTACGGTGTTCATGAATTCAAAGGTGAAGCAAGTGCTTCGTGAAGGGGCAGAGGTGAGTGATATTGCCGCTGGATTGGCCTATTCGGTAGTTAAAAACTGTCTGTTCAAGGTTTTAAAGATAAAGAATTACGAAGAGTTGGGTCCTAACATTGTTTTACAAGGAGGAACCATGAAAAATGACTCTATTGTAAAGGCGTTTGAGAACCTGACAGGTAGAACAGTATATTGTAATAATGTACCTGAATTGATGGGTGCGTATGGTTGTGCTCTTTATGCAAAGAAGATGCATGATCAAAATAAAAAACCAGTTGCGCTTGATAAATATTTGCATGCAGCAGAGTATGAATCTAAGATTCTCTCATGCAAGGGATGTGACAATAATTGTCAGATTACCAAGTATTTGTTCAAGAATGGCGGTGTTTATTACTCAGGTAATAAGTGTGAGAAGATTTTCAATAACGGAAAGAGCGATGTGAAGCCAGGTGTTGATATGAGTGCACGCAAGTACCACGAATTGTTCGATCGGGCGGAACAACCATCCAAATTGATCACACCATTATTCAAGATGGGTATTCCTCGTGCGTTGAATATGTACGAAGAGTTTCCATTCTGGCATACATTCTTCACGGAGTGTAACATTCAGGTAGTGTTGTCATCTACATCTACCTATAGAAATTATGAGAAGGGTGTTCACTCTGTGATGTCGGATAATATCTGTTTCCCAGCCAAGTTGGTTCATAGTCACATTTATGAGTTACAGGATAGTGGGGTAGATAGAATCTTCTTCCCTCGTGTGGTATACGAAAGAGTGGAGGATGATGCAGCACATAATAGTTTCAACTGTCCGATTATCATTGGATATCCAGAGGTTGTAAATAGTGCTATTGATTCAGAAATTCCAATTGATTCGCCTGTTATTTCCTTTAAGGATGAGAAGTTGTTGTTGAAGCAGTTGATACGTTATATGAAGACGTTTGGTGTCTCTGAGAAAATTGTCAAAGAGGCACATAAGAAGGCGGTTATAACATACAGTGAGTTTGGCTTGAACCTTCGTAAGATCAATGAGGAAGCGTTCGAGAAATCGCAAAAGGAGAATCATTTAACAATTGTATTGGCAGGACGTCCATATCATACGGATCCACTTATTCAGCATAAGATATCAGAGATGATTTCACAGATGGGAGTAGATGTCATTACGGAGGAGGTTTCGCGTAAAAACAATTGTGATGAGAAAGAGGCGTTCATCATCAAGCAGTGGTCATTTGTCAATCGTATCTTGAATTCTGCTCAGTGGGCAGCGCGTCAGGGTAAGAATGTACATTATGTGGAGACGACCTCTTTTGGATGTGGACCAGACGCCTTCTTTACAGATGAGGTTCGTAGTTTGTTGAATCGTTATGGCAAGCCGTTGACGTTGTTGAAGATTGATGATATCAACAATGTAGGATCCATGAAACTTCGTGTTCGTTCTTTGATAGAGAGTTTGAAGTTTGATGCGAAAGAGACGACAGAGGTGAAGCCGTTTGTGAAACCGAAACGATTTGAGGTGGGAGATAATGAACGCAGGAAGATTCTTGCGCCATTCTTCACAGAATATTTGTCTCCATTATTCCCTGCCGCATTCAAGTGGGCGGGTTATGATTTGGAGTCGTTACCATTGAGTAATGCAGAGTCTAATGATGTAGGATTAAAATATTCCAACAATGAGGTTTGCTATCCAGCTACGTTGATTGTAGGAGATTTGATTAAGGCATTGCAGTCGGGCAAGTATGATTTGGACAAGGTGGCAGTTGCGGTGACGCAGTTAGGACAGTGTCGTGCGGCCAACTATCCTCCATTGATTCGAAAGGCGATTGTAGATGCTGGTTTTGAGCAGGTTCCTGTGATTGGTATTGGAGGGACGGATAACATTGAGGATCAGCCAGGATTCAAGTTGAATCTGATTAAGGCGGCTCCGTTGGTTATCTATGCCACTATGTATGGTGACTGGTTGTCCATTTTCTATCATGCGATAGCTGTTCGTGAGAGAAACAAGGGAGAGGCACGTAAGCTGAGAGATCTCTATTTGGAGAAGGCAAAACCATTGGTAGAAAAGAATGATACGAAAGGATTGTTGAAATTAACCGGAGAGGCAGCACGTGCATTCAATCAGGTGCCTATCTACGAAGATCGTGTCTATCCAAAAGCGGGTATCACGGGAGAGATCTTCTTGAAGTTTAATCCGTATGCACATCGTTACGTACCAGATTGGTTGATGGAACATGGGGTGGAGGTGATACCATCTACGGTTCATAATTTCTTCTTCCGTGCATTTGTCAATTACAAGTTCAACAAGGAGAACTTCGTGAAGCGATTTAAGGTGCCGCCATTGGTGATAGACATGGCTTACAATTTGATTCGTAAGGTGATGAAGAAGTTGGAGAGTGAGGCATCGCAGTTTAAGTTCTATAAGCCAGAGCAAGATATTAAGACCATCAGTGAGTATGCAAAGGATGTGATCAGCCTTTCCGCTCAGTTTGGTGAGGGATGGTTGTTACCAGCAGAGGTGATTGCATTTATGAAGGATGGATGTAACAACGTGGTGAGTATGCAGCCATTTGGATGTATAGCCAATCACATTGTGGCTCGTGGTATAGAGAAGAAGTTGAAACAGAAATATCCTCAATTGAATATGCTTTCGTTGGATTTCGACGGAGGTGTCAGTGAAGCTAATATCGCGAATCGTCTGTTGTTGTTCACAAGCAATATGAAATAGAAATTTTTTGTTTGAAGATACGATAGAGGGTGCGTCAAAAATTATTTTTGACGCACCCTCTATTTTATTCCAACGTTTCATTATGATAGGTGGTGAGTTCTATAAATTCACCACATCTTATATTATAAAAACAAAAGGCGGGTGTACCTACTGGTACACCCGCCTCGTCCTAATAGTGACGTTTCATTTTAAAAACGTTTCTTTCATCATTTCTTTGTGAATCGTTTGATGACAGTTCCATTTTCAGTCTCCATCACAAGGATGTATGCACCTTGTGTTAAAGCGGAAACGTTGATAGTGAACTCAGAACTGCTCACTTCGCCACCCATCATAATTCTTCCTGAGATATCAGAAATGGAGTAGCTAGTAACATTCAAAGATTCAGCTTTCACATTCAATGAAGTCTCCACCAAAGTTGGGTAAACTGAGATAGAGCCGTTCAAGACATCAGAGTTAGCATCTACCGGATTCAATTGAATGATGTAAGGATTGCTCAAAGTACCAAGTGTTGCATCGTCTGCATATACGAGGTCTTGATCCAATACATATTCAAAGCCGTTGTAGATTACTTTGATCGTCAACGCGTCGGCAGACTCGCCACCCATTACGGTAAGGAATGCCAAAGAGTTTTCATCCGTAGCGGCAGCCGCACGGCATTTGCCCTTAGCATCGAAGATGCCTATCTGAACGTCGTTAAGAACATCGTGGCCATCTTTTACCACTGCAACGATGGTCATGTTGCCAGAGTATGCAGTTTCATTGACAGTCTTGTAGACGGTCTCAGTGGTTGTGTTCTTAGAGATGAGAGATCTCAAAGAAGAGCTCTTAGCAGGATATTTGAATGTGCGTTTTTCACTAGCCACACTCTTGAACATATATCCCTTGCCAGGAGTCAACGCGTTCAGCGTACCTACCCACTCGTAACCCTCGTAGTAAGCGAATCCGCTTTGTCCTTTGACCATATCACCATCCACAGGGTTCAAATCAGCGAATGCCTCGTTCAATGACATGATGGCAGTGCTGTTGAATCCGATCCAGTTCCATCCGGACTTGATGGTTACCGTCTCCTTGCTAGCGTCTATTGCGTCGCCGGCAACTTGATAGTCGGTAGCGGTGTTCATCTGAACTTTGTACATAGAACCGATCTTTACAGTCTTCAAAGCACCAGAGAACTCATCGCCATTGGATTGAGAGAAGTTGGTCTTTGATTTCAAAACGTTAGTCTTGTTAGCGATATCGCCGAAGACAGCGTTGATAGAGTCGTTGGATGGTTTAACATTCAACGAGATCCAGTTCCAACCCTTCTTCAAATCCAAATTCTGCTCTTGCAACTTGTTCGAAGAAAGAATGATAGGTTCAGCCATAGAACCGTACAATTTGTTCGAAGAGAATTTGATGTTTGAAGAGGTGCTCAAAGTAGGGTATGTCACACCAGTGGAAGCATCCCAAGCTTTGAATACAACCTTCTTGTTAGCATCGGTTGAGTTGCCATAGATGTCCAAAGAGACGAAGTAAGCATCGTAGCGAGAATAGTACTTAGGAGAAGCGACTCCCACACAAGTACCATTGATGAACGCAGCCACTAGGTCTTCAGTGTCAGTGCTATAGTTGTCATCCAATTTCAATTGAGCGATTACACTCATTGAGTTTTCGAACTGAGAAGGATCGACATTCCAGTTAGGTTTGCCAGCGTTCACCTTCAAGTTGAGGGTGAATGGTACGTTGATACCCTCGTTACCAACAAGGTAAATGGTCTCTTCGTAAGAGCCTGTTGGTACGGCGTTGCTAATTTGGAACTCGATAGTTTCAGATTTCAAAGCAGATAAAGAACCGCTGTTCTTGCTAGCAGTCAACCAAGAAGGAAGATTGCTGATAGACCAAGATTCAGTAGTAGCGCCTTGGTTGACAACAGAGACATTGAATGAAGCCTCATCCTCAGTGTTCTTCTCCAAAGAGATGGCGTCGTCACCCCAGATCAAACGATTTTGGTTGACGTATGCGCTCCATGTAACAGGCAATGAGAAGTTGTTGTTCTCATCACGTACGTTCTTCACTGTGAAGTTAACTGTTGTACCTTCCAAGCGACTAGGGTTCTCGTTCAATGTGATTGCCACAGTACGTTCAGATGCTACAAAGCTGTAGTTTACTTTCGTCATGTTTGGTTTTGGTTGCAATGCAGGGGCAGTAGCAGCTTCGGTAACAGAGCCTTTAGCTTTTCCTACGGCGTTGAGGCTCATATCTTTCAATGAGAACTCGTATATAGTTATACCTGCATCCAAAGTATCTCTTTCAAATGGATAGTAAGCTTCCAAACCAGCCTCGTCACCCTTTAATCGGATATAACGGTTTTGGTCAATAGCTTTTGCATTGAAGGTAGCTAACCAGTAGCGAACCTCATCCACATCACCCTTGAAGTAGTCTTTATAGTCGAATACTGCGTAACTTGGACTATAACGTTGAGCACCGATTGTCAATTCTGATGCCTGAAGAGCAGGTACTTTAGTAGAAGACAATTGTTTAACGATAGCACCATCCACATAGATAGTAGTAGTACCATTGCGCAAAACGTTCATTGCAACGTGGTGCCATGCACCATCCAGATAGTTTGCTGTAGAGAGTTGGTTCTCCACGCTATCAGTAAGCAATGTCAAGTAACCGTTAGCATTGAATTTCAATGCCACCTTTGTATTTGCACTCCATAGAGTAGCGTTCTTTTGGCTTTTTCCACGGAACCACATCTCCATCATATAGTCGTCAGAACTCAAAGCAGTGCTGCGAGTGATGTCGAGTGACAAGTGGTTTTCACCAGTAAGTTTAGCTGCAATGTTCTTGTTGTTCAAATACCAGCTATCTGCTGCCAAAGCCATATTACGGCTACGTGCTGCATCCTTAGCCACTGTACCATGACCTTCATTGAATTTCCAGTAACCGATTAAGTTTTCTGTAGAAGCAGATTTAGCAAAATGCATTTGACTTTGCGATTCATCATTAGTACGTTTTGTTCCCCACAATGCTACTTCGCTAATAGCACCACGGATATTCTTTCCTAATGAGAGTGTTCCCGTTGCACCATATACAGGAAGTTTCTTGTCGGCCAACAATTTCACATCTTCAGCATCGTAAGCTACCAATGCGCTGATAGAAGCAGCAGAATCTGATTTGACGTCGTAGCTTAATGTCAAGAAGCACCATTTGTTGAATGGAATAGTCTCGGATGAAGTAGCTTTTGTACCATTGACATTGACGGTCAATTTACCGGTTGAACCAACGGAAACAGTGAAGTTCTCGTCCTTAGAGTTGTGTTTCAACAATGTACCGCCAGAAGAAAGGTTCACCCACATATCGATAGTGAAGCTCTTCTTAGCCAAACCGATTTTAGCTTCAGTGGCAGCTGCGAATTTAGAAGTGCTATCCATCTTCAAAGCTACGTTATGATCCACTTCGGCATCGTTCAAAACAGCCTCTATGATGAAGTTATCATTCTTAGAAAGCAAACTGTTGCGGATATCCTCGTTGTAAGTAACGCTGATTTCGTCGCCAGCCTCTAAGATACCGTCAGAAGGATTAGGATTACCCAACACTTGAGGGCGAGCCATATCCTTGATCAATTCGATTGTCTCACTCTCGTTGGTAATGATGTCGCTTGCACCCTTAGCACATACGGAGATGGCGCGGAATTGATAAGTTTGATCATTGAACAAGTTGGAAGACATAGGGTAGGATATAACCTGACGAGCACCGTCAAGATCTTCCACCATGAATTTTTTAGCCAAGTTCCAATTGTTGTCACGCTCACCCTTGTATTGTAGACGGATCTCGGTGAAGTTTAAATAATCCTTCTCGAAATCTTTTATAACCAATTGAAGTGTGTCGTGAGTTTCAATGTTCATCGTTCTGTCATCGATTTGAAGAGTCAATGGAGAACAGCTAGGGATGAATTCAACAGACAAGTAAATCGTATCAGCGATATCTTCCTGACAATTAGAAGAAAGAACCACAGCGATGCTATCGTACTTCATGATATCCATACGAGATTGCTTGATCTGAAGGTTCTTGTGAGTAGTCTCCATAGCGTTCACCAAGATCTGACGAGCGGTAGCAAATGGCACACCATCGATAGACAAAGCGGCACCGTTAGGATTGGTTTCGTCCAATACTCTCATTGTGTACCAGATATTTTCACTTGTTTCAGACAAGTTGTCGAGATTCAAGGTGAAGTTGGCAGCAGAACCACTTGGAATGTTAATCTGTTTTTGAGCTTTCAGATTATTTTCAGCAACAGTGATTCTTGGATATTCAATTTGCATGGTCTTGGTAGCCAATGTGTGCTTATCCTTTTCATAATATTTGGTCTTCTTTTCATCCTCGTAAGGACATGAAGTCTGACCTGCACGAGTATAGAAAATAGGGCCAAAACCATCAGGAGCTTGGAATACATCCACAGACAAAGCATCATTAACTCCATCGTCTGCCAATGTATAACCGATTGACGTACAATTCTCAGTCTCAGAAGACTCTTCGAATCCTTCTGTACCACCTTGTTTAGTTTCAGCTTCGATAGAGAAACCGAAACCGGAGAATGTGAATCCAGTTGCAAGTCCAACAACAGCTAATCCCTTTGTGCTAGTAGCATCTGTAGTAGATGTTGAACCACAACGTTCAATAGATTCTTCTACTTCTGTACCAGCATCAAAAGAGACATTTTTCACTTTCCAACCATTATTATAGAATAAAGTGATGCCCATCTCGTTTGGTTTGGCAAGTAAATATTTTTCGTATTCTTCACGAGAAATAAGTAATTTGTCAAAAATGGCATCAATCATAATTTTATTGTCTCCGTATTCTGAATATTTAACGCCATCTTGGTATTTGAACCAGAAAGTTGAATCTAACTTCACATATTCTGGTTTATCCGGATTAAATAGTAAATAGAGAGTGTTTTCTAATGATTTAGCTTCCTCAATCTTTCTAACGGCCTTATTGTATTCTTCTTCATTGTAATCTGAATGAGATTCAATAGCATACACTTTTGCTATCTCATTGTATGCTAATTGCATTTTCCAAGTATTTATTTGAGAGTTGAAATAACCAACAGTATCTGTGTGGTTATCTTTATTCTTGATTGATGGAATACAATAATAGGTTCCTTTGGTACCATACTGTTCATTATCTTCATTCAATTTCGTAATATAGATTGTCTCATCCGTATTGTTAGGATAGTCCATGCTATATTCCGTTGCACTTACCTTTCTCAAGAAAGAATTACGGACAGTCGTCAAGTTAGGAATTAATACATTCTCAATATAGTTTTGGGTGTATTTGAACTGAGTTGTAAGCTCATCGCCCAAACTTACTGCTTCAAACATATCGATTGAATAATTTCCATCAACATCTTTCACAGGAGCTACCTTACGAGTTTTTCCCATGATAATGTTGGTAGAACTACCTATAAACAAATCACCGTCTTCACCTACATAGTCACTCTCAGAAGATGTACTAATTTTTTCTGTTGCCGTTATTTTGTATGTGTTAGATTGTTCATGAGTAGCGTCATAACTGATTTCAGTTCCAACGTTCACATCAAATTTGCTTTCTGCGTCAGAAATAATAGCAACACCTATTCCCACTGCGGTTCTGGTTTCCAAACCAAATTTCAATACAGACTTTAATGAATACTCAGAATTATACTCTGTAGTAACCTTAGATGATGTAGTAATTGTTTGACCTTTTTCCAAATAAGCAGAAGAGCCGGATCCTGGTGGGTCACGTAGTACGAACAACACCTTGTCTGGTCCTGCGGTAATGAAATTGCTACCTGTTTGCAATCCTCCTGTCACGATACCTGCGAATTTGCCATTCTCAGACCATTCGTAACTTTCATCATTGTAAACGAAGTTTATGTTCATTCCCAAAGTGTATGGCTCTACAATGTTTGGATATGTAGCTTGGAAAGAGTAGTCGACCTTTCCTAAAGAGTCTGTTAGTAAAGCCATGTTGCCAGATTCAACGACATCACCATCCTTGACATCGTTACCATTTTCATCTGTTCCATTTTCGATAGCGACTGCTATAGCGCCTAAGTTATTGGAAATCTTAATGTCTGCATTTGTCAATGGAATCTCAGTCTTTCGAACTGTTGTGCTATCGTAATTGTAGTATGGTTCATACAAGTATATTTGATGTTTATATTTACACCCTTGTGTGAACAATGGATAACCAAATGTGTAAGATACGTTTCCAATGCTATCTACAGAATACAGAGGTATTGTGTCGAGAGCCAATGTCGCGTCATCCTTATATACATATTTTTCGTCTCCAAATGCATTGATATTATTGTTGTTTGACGTAAATTCTAATACAGGATTAGAACGATGGATTAGATCCAAAGCATACAAATACTCAAATGTAGCAGTATCTCCTTCAGCTATTGCTAAAGAATCTGTTGTTGTATGTAATGAACCTGTTCCAAGCAAGATTGATTCAATATTCTCCGTAGAGAATTGAATAGTTGGGTTGTTGTCCACTTTCACACTCTTGACTTTAAAGTCAACTGGTGGCAAAGAGACAGCAAACTCACCTGTTGCAGAATCTGTGTGAATAGTAATGACTTTTGCTTTTTCACCATCATCGTATTTGCCTGTTGTAACAGTCGAATTCACATATTCAGAAGGATTGCCAAATGTACGGATTTTTGTTTTGTCCAAATTAAATTGCACATTATCTCCTGCTGTCAATGTGATGGTTGCTTTTCCGATGGTAGCTTGTCCAGTACCCAATCCATGAGGTTTCTTGCTTTCTGGTACACCTCCAGCAACACGACCGGTGAGGGTAACGAATGTGGAATCGTAGAAGGTCAATCCACTCAATTCTGACTCAAATGTATATTCCTTCAATGAATTGGATGGGAAACGTCCGTTATTCGCAAATACGTGGGTCAATCCATTCTCTTGTTTCTTCACTTGGATGTGGTGATCTCCGATAGGAACACTGATGATAAATTCACCATTTGCATCTGTTGTGATTAACTCGCCATCCTTGCTACATATTGTACCATCCACATAGATGTTGGCACCTTCAACTGGATAGCTTGTATTGTAGTAGGTAACAGATCCTTTTACAGGGAAGGAAGATACATCTTCAAAATTGACACCAGAATAAACCAATGAGGTAGGAGAGATAAAACGTGTTGCATCCTCTGGTGTGAACTTATGAACGCCATAACTTGGGGTAATCATATAAGTAGTACCCTCTCCACTAAATGGGATACCGTTAATTGTGTAATTACCTTTGTTATCAGTATATCCAAAGATACTTAATTGGTTTTCCGTAGGAATATTGTTTGAGGAAACGAAATCTCCTTTCACGATTGTTCCGTGGTTATTATTGCAAGCACCAGCTGTCTTTGAGTAATCATAAAGTGTAGATTGGTTATTGATGCCCTCATCCATTGGCCAATACAACACTAAATTTTCTTCATTTCCTGATAATGTATGGTTAAAGTTTTTCTTAATCTCCGCATCTGTGAGTTCCTTGCCAGAGAAGATTCTTACTTCGTCTAAATAGCCACGGAAAATATCCTTGTCGTTGGATGCAGCTCCGAACAGTAGACATGAGTCTGCTTTGTATGTGATTGACTCGGCTTTTACTGAAGATTTTGTAATCTTCTCAACTGCATCTGTACTTCTCACTTGGAAATTACCATTGCCATCATAGCTGAATGTCAGATGAGAATATTTATTGACAGGGATCTTGACCGATGTCTCCACATATTTCATTGAATCACCAGTAGCATACATCACACC
Source organism: Paludibacteraceae bacterium (assembly GCA_017430235.1). GTDB lineage: Bacteria > Bacteroidota > Bacteroidia > Bacteroidales > Paludibacteraceae > UBA1181. The sequence goes on from JAFRNH010000026.1 coordinate 42,949, forward strand.
AACAGTATATTTCGTTTTACTTGCTGGAGTCAGATAGAGACCAAAGTTATTTTTGGAATCTATCAAAACTGATTTCTCCACGACATCTCCATTTCTACCTTTGATACTGTCTTCAGGTCTAACATACATCTGGATGGTCCATGGTTTGCCTTCAAAATAGGATTTTCCTTTTTCCTCGGTCAAAGGCAATTGAATACCATTTCCATCTGCACGAAGTGCATAGAATTGATCTTTGCCTCCTTCATCTACATTTTTTATTGCTACGACTTTCACGCCTTCAACAGCTGTACCTGTTCCATAAGTTACACGACCAGAAAGAACACCGGTAGCACGACAGAAACCTTCAGCATATTTAGACAAAGGTTGAGTTTCGGCACTGTCTTCTGGACAGTAGTAAGATGAGGATACTTTATACTCATAATATTTCCCTGGCAAAGCAGAGTTATCATCGTAAGCATAACTTGTTTCTGTTCCAGATACGTTGTAAATCTTTACCCAATCTCCAGAGGTTCCTAACTCACGACGATACACATTATAATTCGTACTTTGTGTTCCTACTTGAATAGCACTCCATGATAATTTCACAACTCCTTGGTACATTCCTTTGGAGGCTTCAACAGAGGTGACTTGTGAAGATGACGTTAGATTACCAGATACCATATTGCTGCAGAATTGTCGACCTTTAGTCAAATCATCGCTAAATAAATAGGAGGTTTTTACGTAATAAAAATAGGTTGCACAGCCACTTTCTATGGATTTGTCTTGATAACTATAATGAGTGACGGAATTATCAGTCACAGAAATAGGAGATGTTAATATTGAAGAAAAATTTGCAGAATCTTTTTCATCTGTTCCTCTATATATTTGGAATGAGTGGCTTTCCTTATCCATAAAAGGAGTAATGTCCCAATCTATTTGAATATAATCATCATTAGGACTTATATTGGCTGTTATAGAAAAGTCTCTAGTTAAAACATTTTCTTTTGATTGAGAAACAGCATGACGACCAATCAATTTATTATCATCAGTCCAATTACTTGGGATAAATTCTACCCAATAGGTATAGTTTACATCATATAATAATGATTCATCGCTGTCAAAATCTCCGGACTTTGCCCCCTGTATAACGAGTTTACAATCTGCTTGAGTACCTATTCCATCCTCTGTTACATATCGATATACATTATAACTGCCGCTTGCATTGTTCAACACATCCTCATCCCATGTTAATTTAAATGCTTTTTTCCATGGGTTAGGGGTGCATGATAGATTCATGGCATTTGAATATTTATATTTGAAATTTGAATCTTTTATATTATCTTCTATAGAATTCAAATTACATCTATTCCCTGCCACGTCGGATACTGAATTGTTTATCGAATTGACTTTCAATTCATTGGCGTCAATTTTTTCATTTAAAACGCCTTTAAAATAAAGGATATTCGACCCATCGCCTCCAGCATAATCAAATGTACCTACATTTGTTTCTATTTTTGAGGATGATGAAATATTAACAATCTCATTAAATTTTAATGCAATAGTTAAAATATCTCCACGAGTATATCCACGTTCGCTATTACATGAGACTCCCAAAAGTTTTGGCGCATCAGTATCATATACTCTAAAGTATCCAGTAAGATTAGAGACTATAATTTCATCATCGCTGTCACCTTCAGCATCCCACCATGTGTATAGCAGATCTCCTCCTTTTCTAGGGTCTAATACTTGTCTTTCCCATACACCAAAGGAACGGGTATACCATGTTTCTGAAGAGCCCCAATCATCATACCTATTATCTATTACCCAAGCGTCATTAATAATGTGAGCTTTTATCATATAATAACCATGATAAAGTCGATACGTGTTAAATGAAAACCAAGTATCAATTTTCCATCCTTCTGGTTGAGCAATCATATATTCTTGCTCTGCAGGTGTGAATATATCCCAAAAGTAAACAAAATATTGTTTGACGGATTTATCATTCCATGCAAATTGGTTTGACATTAATTTTGAACGCCAATTTGAATTATAAGAAAACCCTTTTTTGGTTTTGTATACTGCTTCTGCATAATGATTCTCACTAAAATCATTCCAAGCAACGAAACCATATTTACGATCCACGTTACTAAACGCATCTATGCCTGAAGGATTATCTATTGTTTTTACTTCAACACTTTGTGTGGTTACTCCTTTGTCGAAATACAATCTTCCAGATTGATGCTCAAAGTGTATTCCACCAATTGCTGAACCATCCATGGTTCGATAATTCACAACAGTTGCCGCCGATGCGTCCGCTCGTTCGACGGTAAACTTATTTCCATTAACCGTGACGGATTTAATCACGTCACTCTGCGCTGCCCAACATAATGAGCTTATGCTCAGGAATATGGCCATAAGCCACCCTCGCATTCGCGCTTTCTGAAAAAATACTTTTCTCATAAAAAATTAATTAAAATAAAAACTATATTTAGTTCGAAATAACTAATTCTAGTGTAATAATCTTGTCATTTGAAAACGGTTCCAAATAGTCGTTTGTTTTCTTTTTACACAGAAATCACCTCTCAAAGGTAAAAATTGTTTTTAATATAAGAAAAAAAATATTTTAACAAATTTTTATGTTTCGTTTTTAATTGATAAATATTATTTAATGCAAATTAAATTGATGTTCAGTCAAGCACAAAAGTGTCTCCTATAAATTCACTGTTTAAACAATCTATGGATGCAATTTTGTTGTTTATCAGATAGATTTGTGTAGTACAATAAAAAAAGGCGTACCAGAAATTCTGATACGCCTTCAGGATGATTATTCGCTAATCATCATTTTTTCTTATTATCTTTTTCTTTTACTTCTTCAGCCGTTGTTTCTGTAACAGTTGGCTCTTCTTTTTTCTTTGCCAAGTACTCTGGAAGACTCATTCCTGCTTGGTCGAACAATTCTGACAATGGGGGAACGCTCTTCATTAGTCCTGACAAAAAGTTGGCTGTGCTTGTCTTGCCATCTCCAGTTCCGCCACCATTATCCCAAACAGTAACCTTATCGATTTGGATTCCCTTGATGGCATCAACTTGTGTCTTCACTAATTCAGGGAGTTTCTCAAGCAACAATAATGTGTAGGCTTTTGTGGCATCTCCACCAGCTGCTTGTATCATTCGGTCGTAACCATCAGCTTGCTTTGTAAGGATTTCGTACAAACCTTTTGCTTCTGCCTCCATCTTTGCATATATTGCGTCGGCCTCTCCTTTTGCATTTACTCTCTTCTGCTCTGCCTCTGCCTCTGCTGCGATGACCAAACGTTTCTTTTCAATCTCTTGTGCGACGATGACGTTGGCGGTCTGTGTTGAACGCTCACGGTCGGCACGTGCCTCCTCTGCTTTCTGCTCGGCTGCATAAGCCTCCTCCAACGCTTTTGCTTGTGCTACTTTTTCTGCTGCAGTTGCTTTACGTTGTGCCTCTGCCTCTGCTTCACGACGCTCTGCATCGGATTGTGCAATGTTTACCTTAGCCTCATTTTCACCTCTCACTGCAGCTGCATTTGCCTCTGCCGTACGGATACGTGTCTCACGAACTGCATCTGCCTTACCAATCTCTCCGATCTTCTCTTGTTCTGCCACACGAACCTTAGCTTCGTTGATGGCCTTAGCGGCAGCCTCTTGTCCTAATGCCTCGATATATCCACTCTCATCCTTAATATCGGTTACGTTTACGTTGATCAATTTCAAACCGATTTTCTTCAACTCCACTTCCACATTGGCGGTGATGGCCTCAAGGAACTTATCACGGTCTGAGTTCAACTCCTCAATACTCATTGTAGCGATCACCAAACGCAATTGTCCGAAAAGGATATCTCTTGCTAGTTCCTGGATCTGCTGTGCGCTTTGTCCGAGCAAACGCTCTGCTGCTGCAAGCATTGTTTCTGGCTCTGTACTGATACCCACTGTAAATCGACATGGCACGTCCACACGAATATTCTGTCGAGAAAGTGCATTTGTCAAATTGGCATCAATACCAATTGGAGTCAAGGATAGGTAAGCGTAGTCTTGGATGATTGGCCATACGAACGTACCACCACCGTGTACACATTTTGCACTCTTGTTTCCTCCGGATGTTCCATATACTACCAAGATTTTATCCGATGGACACCGGCGATAACGATTAATCAAAGCGGCTACTAAACCGATTAGAACCGCAACTCCAATGAAAATTAAAAATGTAGGTTGCATAAATTAATTTTTTATTATATGAATTTTATTAAACTTTTTCTACTCGAAGAATTTTGTTATTCAATATTTCCACTACTGTTACTTTTGATCCACTTGGAATCATCTCTCCATCTGTCAGAGCATCTAATTCCTGAACGGAACCGTTGAAACTGATTTGTACCTTTCCTGTTCCAGCTCTGTTGGCAGGGATCCTTAAATAGACGTCGCAAGTTTTTCCTATTGCGGTGTTGATATCAAAGGCTCCATTCGATTCAAGTTTCATCATCTTTTTGAAGACGTATATGAATATGGCAACAAAAGCTAATCCGAATATAATAGAGACGAGTCCAAGGATGAAGCCATTGGATATTCTATTGTAGAAACAGACGCCCGACCATCCTAAACCTAACAAGAAGTTGATGGCGTTTCGCATGGATAACAAATCGGAAAATCCGCTCGAATCCATGCCATCCCCACCGCCTACATCAAGGTCTGTCTCGAAATCCCCAATGCCAATTAGCGATACGATGGTTTGTATCAGAAATACGATGGATGATACTATTGCTATTGCCCAATATATTTTAATTCCCGGTTCTAAGTTGCAGAACCAATCTAAAAATGTTCCTATCATGACTGTACCCTCCTAGAATAAATTGTTTTTGTAAATGTAAAAATTTATTTTTGATTCCCCAATTTTTTTCGACCAATAGCTTTTTTTTCATGTGAAATTCTCCAAATAATTGGATGGTGAATTTATAGGACTTGCCTCAAATAATCTGTATAGGAATAAAAAAAGCGAGCCTCTAAGGACTCGCTTTTGATTTGTATCGAAACCGTGATTATAGGTTAGCGTTGTATTTCTTCCAGTCAGCAACTGCAGGGAGAACGCCCATACCGATTACTTCATCACGCATCTTGCAAAGGTGCTCGTAAGAAGCGTCAAGAGCTTTCTTCTCGTCAGCTGAAAGGTTAGCCTCAGTGTAAGAAACACCGTTCTCGTCGATAGTTGACTTCATAGCCATACATACGTTCTTGTAACCGTACATACCGTCTTTTACGAAGCAACCAGCAGGCAAAGTGAACTTCTTACCACCCATAGCAGCCTCGATCATTTCGATAGCAACGTATGCAGGGCTCAAGTTAGAAGAGCGACCACGAAGAGCGATGATGTTAGAACCACCTTGGATAGTCTTTTGTTTGATCTCCTCGAACTTGTCAGCAGGGATGTTATATTTAGAAAGAGGTTTACCCATAACCATAACGTCAGAAGTAACAGGAACCACCTTTTCTCCGTGACCACCAAGAGTAGCGCAACCGCTAACTGCGTATTGAGGGATACCGAAGTATTTAGCCAACTCGCTTTGAAGACGAGTAGAATCCAAACCAGCCAAAGTAGTTACTTGGTTAGGTTTCAAACCAGATTTAACCAAAACTACCAAACCAGTTACGTCAGCAGGGTTGAAGATAACTACGATGTGCTCGCATTTAGGGCAATATTTCTTTACGTTGTCACCGAAGTCAGCAGCGATTTGTGCATTACCCTTCAAAAGGTCTTCACGAGTCATACCTTCCTTACGAGGAGCACCACCAGAAGAGATGATGAAAGAAGCGCCAGTCAAAGCCTCTTCAACGTTGTCAGTGAAAGTGAAGTTAACACCTTCGAAACCACAGTGACGCATTTCCTCATAAACACCTTCAAGACCCTTCAAGTATGGATCGTAAAGAGTGATGTTGTTTGTTAAACCTTTAACAGCTGCCAATTGAGCCATTGTAGAACCGATAGCACCTGCGGCACCAACGATAACTAATTTTTTGTTTGATAAGAAACTCATACGATTAAAATTTTATAAAATTTTTGTCCTTATTTTAGAACCACAAAGTTACAAATTTCTTCTGTCTTATCGAAAAAGAAATCAAACTTTTAGTGGGGGACTAAATTTTTGAACATTTTATTCCTGACAAGCAGGCTCCATCACCATGTCGCACATCTCCTTCGTTGGCGGGAATGGCACGCAGGAACCAAGCCTGCGGATATCATCTCCAGAAAGGTGATAGACTTGCAGAAACTGACCTGAATCGACCAATTGCGACCATGTTTTTCCCTCATATTCCTCTTTGGAAAGAATGAAGAGGGAGATGGTGTCGGCAACACCTTCATGTAGAGACGTGGCTCGCCGCGTCTCTACATGAAGGTCGGTCACTGCCGTGAACAATGAGTCAAGACCATTGTCTATCACATAGAGACCAACCAAGCCAGTACCTCCGCAAAGATAGTGAATTTTTCGTTCTTTGCCCTCTGCGTCCACCTCACTTTCGAAGTCATCGCAATAATATTTTGTTCGTTGCAACTTGCCCCCCTTGTAGAGCTGCGTCATGCAACGGGTATGGTCGGGGCGGTATGTGATCTTATAGGTCAGGTCTCCCTCCACAATCTTGTCCACCATGCGATATGCGTCGGTGCTCACCGTACGCTTGCCATTAGGAGCATAGCTCTTATAGGTGA